>CAYFSY010000043.1:0-11909 GCA_964345905.1 uncultured Paludibacteraceae bacterium
AACATCACAACGAAGATTGGGTAAAAAAAAACATTAAATTGTTACTTGAAATTGCAAACTGCAATGAAGACAGCCTTAAAGAAGTTTATTTAGCTTCAAAAATTTATCCTAATCAAATAAACCAACTAAAAAGCATTAGTGAACTGAAAAGAGATATTGATATAATCCCTGAAATCAAAGACCTTTACAACAAAGTAACGAAAGACGAAATCAGGAAAGATTTAGTTTATAAAGAGTTTAATCAATTTGTTGGTGAAGACAGATCTATTAATAGCAAATATCTCACTAATCACATTGAAGACATCTTTTTCAATTCTGATATTCACAACATCAATGAACACCCTTTTAAAGATGAAATCTTGAAAATTATTTCATCGTTGCGTGACAAAAAATATGCTGAACTATTTCCACGACTTGACGACAAAAAAGCTAATTTAATGTTGGATGTAGTTACTAATGAAAATACGAAAGATGAAATTTTTTCAATTGTAACATTAAAGGAATCTGAATTAAAAAAACTTGGAAAACTTGTTCAAGAAGAAAATTTTTCAGCAATTTTAAATGTTGCAGAAGCGTTGCTTCAAAAACAATTAGAAGACAAAGCAGACTTTCAACATAAATACGAAATAGGAACTTACATTGAAAATCTAATTAGACAAAAGCTATCTGCCGAATTGCAAAATAGGGTTTCATTCTACAACAAAGAAACTATTGAAACTACGGACATACAAGGCGGACAAGACATTATTATACTACTTGACGGAAATCCCGTTTATTTCATAGAAGTGAAATCAAGATGGAACTCACAAAATTCCGTTTCTATGAGTAAACTACAACTACAACGAGCAGTTGAAGAAAATAGGCGTTACGCTTTGTGTGCGGTGGATATTACACGCTACACAGGCGAAAACGACAGATACAAACTTTCAACAGATGAAATTTTACCACTTACAAAATTTGTTACTAATATCGGAGACACAATAGAACCACTAATTAAAGACAACTTAAAAGCAGAAAAAGAACAAGACAAATCAATACACTTGGTAGATTACAGAGGCATTATTCCGCAAGAGATTATTCAAAGTGGCAAAGATTTTTACAATTTTATTGAATTGTTATCTAAAACTATTATTGAATAATAACGTGAAAGACAGCCTATTCCGAGAGCCAACGCTCAATTACCTTAATGATATAAAAAATCATTACGAAAATAGATAGCGAAATGACTTTATTTATTAACCTTTTGGATATTCCATAAATAAAACAAAAATCCCCGCTATAAAGCGGGGATTTTTGTTTTGTGGGCGTTACCGGATTCGAACCAGTGACCCTCTGCTTGTAAGGCAGATGCTCTGAACCAGCTGAGCTAAACGCCCTTCCTTCTTGGAAAAGTGGTGCAAAGGTAATACATTTTTCCTACCCCACCAAATTTTTCGAACACTTTTTTTCTTGAAAAAAGCAATTTTATTGAAAATCAACACAATAAATTTAACTAAAAAGTAACAATCTAAGAACCCTCAAATAAAAAATGCCACTAACGAGCCAACTCTTAATTTATTTTTGTATCTTTGTGCCTTCGAATTAAATAGAAGTTAAATATTTTCATTTCAGATATGGGCAAGACAATTTTTATCACTGGTGGAGCGGGATTCATTGGATCACACGTTGTAAGACTTTTTGTAAACAAGTATCCAAACTACAAAATCGTAAACATCGATGCGCTTACATACGCAGGTAACTTAGAAAACCTTCGCGACATCGACCAAAAGCCAAACTATGTTTTCGAAAAGGTTGATATTACTGATTTTGAAGCGGTTAAGGCTTTGTTTGAAAAGCACAAACCCACTGGTGTAATCCATTTGGCAGCAGAAAGCCACGTGGACAGGAGCATTACAGACCCATTTGTGTTTATCCGCACCAATGTTTTTGGCACATGCAACCTAATCCACTCTGCCAAAGAGCTTTGGAAAGGCAACTACGAGGGCAAACGCTTCTACCAAGTATCTACCGACGAGGTTTACGGTGCGTTGGAGTTTGACGGCACTCTCTTTACCGAGACCACAAGCTACGACCCACATTCACCATATTCGGCATCAAAAGCCTCTGCTGACCACTTCGTAAGAGCTTATCGCGACACTTACGGCGTACCTGCGGTTATCTCAAACTGTTCGAACAACTACGGTTCATATCAGTTTCCTGAAAAGCTTATTCCGCTGGCTATCAATAATATAAAAAACAACAAACCTATTCCAATCTACGGCAAAGGCGAAAACGTACGCGACTGGCTCTTTGTAAACGACCACGCTACTGCGATTGACGCTGTATTCCACAAAGGTAAAGACGGCGAGACCTACAATATTGGTGGCAATAACGAGTGGAAAAACATCGACCTGATACACCTTCTTTGCAAGATTATGGACAGAAAGCTCGGCAGAGCCGAAGGCACAAGCGAAAAGCTGATAACCTTTGTTACAGACCGTGCTGGACACGATTTGCGTTACGCTATCGATTCGTCAAAAATCAAAAGAGAGCTTGGCTGGGAGCCATCACTTCAGTTTGCAGAGGGTTTGGAAAAGACTGTCGATTGGTACCTGCAAAACACTGAATGGATAGAGGCAGTTACAAGCGGCGAGTATCAGAAGTACTACGAAAAACAGTACGGCAAGAAATAATTTTATAAAATAACAATCAAATAGTTATGATGTTGCAAAATAAACTAATCGGGCTTGGAGTAGCCTTGATAACGCCTTTCAAAGCAGATGGCTCAGTGGATTTCGAGGCTCTCGGCACACTCGTGGAGCATCAGATATACAGCGACACTAACTATTTAGTCGTGCTCGGCACCACTGCCGAAACACCGACACTAAGCTCTGAGGAGAAAAAGAGCATTGTAGATTTTGTTGTAAAAAAGGTCGATAACCGCATCCCCATTGTCATCGGCATTGGCGGCAACAATACCGCAGGCGTAATTGAGGAAATTCGCCGAACCGATTTTACTGGTATCTCGGCTATTTTGTCAGTTACGCCGTACTACAACAAGCCTTCGCAGGAGGGGCTATACAGGCACTACAAGGCTATTGCGGAGTCAACCGATATGCCAATAATCATGTACAATGTGCCGGGTAGAACCTCTGTAAACATCTCTGCTCAGACCACACTACGCTTAGCAAAGGAGTTTCCAAACATCGTGGGAATAAAAGAGGCTTCGGGCAACTTTCAGCAGATTGACGAGATTATAAAAAACAAGCCACGCCAATTTATGGTCATATCTGGCGATGACGGCATCACATTTCCGCTGATAACACTTGGTGCTCAGGGAGTTATATCAGTCATCGGCAACGCATTTCCGCAGGAGTTTGGCTCAATGGTGCGTCTGGCTCTGCGTGGCGACCTCATCGGTGCAAGAGAGATTCACTACAGGTTTACGGAGCTGATGGACTTGCTGTTTGTGGACGGCAATCCCGCTGGTATCAAGTCGATGCTTTCGGTAATGGGTCTGATAGAAAACAATCTACGCCTGCCACTCGTGCCAACCACCGTAGCCACAATGGAGAAAATCAAAAAAGTGATGACCGAAATTAGCAAAATCGAGGATAGAGTGCTAATTTAAACCGTATTGCTAAGTAAAAAAGGAAGAGAATGACCAATTCCATAAACTATAAAATCGGAGGCTGGATAAGAGGCTACATCGAGAGGCTATACGATTGGTTGACAAGCATATACCAACCAATTAGAAAGCTATTCCCGCGTCAGATATTTGTCTATGGAGTCTGTGGCGGTGGCAACTTGGTCTTTGGCTGGGTGCTCTATTGGTTCATCTACAACTTTGTCTTGCAAAAATCTATGCTCGACATCGGCTTCCACGCATTTAAGCCACACAATGCAGCATTCTTTATCCAATTTCCAATCACATTTCTTTCGGGTTTTTGGCTCAATCGCTACGTGAGCTTTGCTGAATCTGACCTCAAAAAACGAGTGCAGATGCCACGCTATTTGGCAGTTGTGGTACTTTGCATAGTGATAAACATGGTTTGCCTGAAACTCTTTGTAGAGATAATCGGCATCTACCCTACTCCATCACAGATTATCGCTACAATCATCACAACGGTTTTCAGCTTTGTAGTGCAGAAAAAGTTCGTTTTCAAGATAAAAAAAGAGGTGCTTTCAAAATAGCAACATTTAATTAACCATTTTACTTGCCTACAAATCAAACCATTGCACATTTATTGAATTAAAGCATTTTGGAATTTACTATTATTTTATTAAATTTGCAATCTGAAAAAATTAAACCTATGCGGGTTTGTTTTCTCTAATTAATTACAGAAATAAAAATTAATACAAATTATAACAAAAATCACGTTTTTAGACAGATGAAAAAACCATTTTTAGTTTTAAGTTTGCTCGTAGCTTCATTAACACTTTTAGCTCAAGAGTCAAACAACAAGGGAGTCGAGTATTACAAAGCAGGATTGCCTGACTTTGCAAAAACATTCTTCCAACAACAGAACAACCCTAACGCCAACCTTCAGTCGCAAAAATATTACTATCTCGGGCTTATAGCCATAGAGGAGGGCACTGATTCGGCTTCATACTATTTCGACAGAGCCATTACAGTTGGTCCTAAAACCTCTTGGGGATACATTGGCAAAGGACTGCTTGCAATGCAGGACAAAGACGAAGTAACAGCTAAGGCTATGATGAAATCAGCTGATAAATTTGGCAAAAAAGACCCTGCTGCTCTAGTAGCAATGGCTGAGACTTACTATGCTGTAGGCAATAAAGATAAGGCGCAAGAGTATATCCTCAAAGCTAAAAAGAGAGACCTAAAATACTCTGGCATATACATTGCCGAAGGTGATTTCGCTCTACAGGAGAATCAGATTGGCGATGCACAAGGCAAGTATGAGCAGGCGCAGTACTTCAATACAGCAGACAACGTAGCTAGACTGAAAATTGCTCGTATGTATCTCAAGATGAATCGTAAAGATTTGGCATTAGACTTGGTAAACTCTATACTCAGCTCTGAGCCAAATAACGTCCCAGCTACAATCGTGTATGGCGAAATAAAGAGCTCTGAGTATAAGTACAAAGAGGCTATTGCTGCTTTCCAAAAGGTAATGCAAGCTGGTGACGCTCCTATCAACGTAAATGAGCGCTACGCACAAGCTCTTTACTTCGACAAGCAGTATCAGAAATCTTTAGAGCAAATCAATAAATGCGTAAAAGAGAATCCTAGCAATATTGTTAACCATCGTATCCAGGCTTATAACTACAATGAGCTCAAGCAGTACGATAAGGCTTTAGAGGGAATGAAAAGACTCATGGAGATGGGTAGCGAAAAGACTATAGTTTACCAAGACTATATTACATACGGTATGCTACTAACTCAGACTACTCCTAAAACAGTAGTAAATGGAACTCGCCAAGATACAATGAATTATGTAAATGGTAGAAATGGTGCCATCGAAGCATTCAACAAAGCTATCGAGCTAAGACCAGAGGTGCCTCAGGCTTATAAAGAGTTCGCATACTCATACTTCCAATTCTTCGATTATGCAAAAGCAGTGGAGATGTACGAAAAATATTTCGAGGTAAACAAAGGTAATAACCTCACAATAGATATGTACACATACTCTGAGGCTGCAAAAAACCTCGCTACAATGTATCTTGCTAGATATCAGCAAAATAAAAACACATTTACAGCAGAAGAGGCTGCTGCAAACAAGGTAGACTTTATGACTTATATCGATAAAGCCGTTGGTGCTAACGAGAATATCATCAAACTTGATACAAATAACTATTTCGGATACTACGGTAAGGCTCAGGTAAATACGCTAGCGGATAGATATGCACTAGACGAGACTGGAATGATGCCTGGTATAGCTAAGCCAGACTACGAAAAAGCTATTGAAAAGATGATGGCACAGAACCAAAATGGTGAGTTAAATGGTACTATTGCAGCTGCTTATGCTTATTTTACAGACTACTACGTAAAAATTAAAGACATAAAAAGCCTTATAGAAGTAAACCAAAAAATACTTGTATTCGATCCTCAAAACTCCAATGCAAAGCAAATCCTTGACGCTTTGAAAGCGCCATACGTAGCACAAGAGCCAAAAGCTAACGCTAAACCTACAAAAAAGAAATAAGTAGATTTTTATAAAACAATTTTATTAATAACCGAAAGTGTTTCGCCATTGTCTTGAAAAATAGGCAGTGGCGAATACTGACAAAAAACATTAGATAATTATGGCAAATATACCAACCCCTCATATCGAGGCAAAAGCAGGCGAAATCGCCAAAACAGTAATTATGGCGGGCGATCCGCTTAGAGCTAAATTTATGGCTGAAACCTATTTAGAAAACCCTGTACTCTACAATGGAGTTCGTGGAATGCTCGGCTACACAGGCACCTACAAAGGCAAACGTGTATCTGTACAAGGACACGGCATGGGTATCCCTTCAATAGGCATCTACACCTACGAACTTTTCAACTTCTACGATGTAGATACAATTATCCGCGTAGGTTCGGCAGGTGCTATCGACGAAAGCCTAAACATCGGTGACGTAGTGATGGCAATGGGTGCCTCTACCAACTCAAACTTTGGTAGCCAATACAACCTAAATGGAGTTTTTGCACCTATAGCAGACTTCAATCTACTTCGTAAGGCGGTAGAGCAAGCTGAAAAGCTTGGTGTTACCTACAAAGTTGGCAACATCTACTCATCAGATACCTTCTACGACGACGACAATACCGCACTTCGTGGTTGGCAGAAAATGGGAGTTTTGGCAGTAGAGATGGAGGCTTCGGCTCTATATATGAACGCTGCTCGTGCAGGTAAAAAAGCTCTTTGCATCTGCACCATCTCAGACTCACCATTCAAGAACATTGCAACCACCTCTGCTGAGCGCCAGACTGCGTTTACCAACATGATGGAGATTGCTTTAGGTATTGTAGAATAGTTAGACTTTAACGATAAAAAACGAAAAGTTATGAAGTTTCTTGCTGAAAAGATAGAGTATTTGCTCAAAAACAACGATTGCGTTATCATTGAGGGTTTTGGTGGGTTTATAAAAAACGGTTCACCCGCTCGTATCATTGATGGCTATATCTATCCGCCTTGCGTAGAACTCTCTTTCAACGAGATGCTTCGTCACGATGACGGACTACTCTACTCGCTTGTGGCAGATGAGATGCAGATATCTTACAAAACAGCCGTTTCGGAGGTATCAAAGCACATCGAAATCCTAAAACACGAGATTTCAGAGAAACGCCTCGTGGAGTTTGGCAATATAGGTCAGCTTAGTATCGAAAAGGGTTCGCTACAATTCGCTCCAAAAGCGGCGAGGTATCTACCAGAAAACTTTGCTCTACAACCTATAGAGGAGCGTGAGAGAGTCGTTTCACAGAAAATCACCCCAACGATTGAGGTAGAAGGCAAAAAGCTGATTATAGATATTGCCGACTTATCTCGCAAGGTGGTGCGTTACGCTGCTGCTATAGCGGCTTTGGTGGCAATAGCACTATTTATTCCCCAAGCCTCTAACGAGAACCAGTATGCAGGCTTTCTGATTCTTCAAGAGAAGCACGATAAGGTCAGCAAAATAGCTGAAAGTGATAGTGCTCTCAAGGCGTTTGACTCTATGCTTAGAGCTAAGTTTTCTACAACCGCTCAGCCTACAGAGGCTACAGAGATTCAAGCAGAGGCATCTATTGCAGAAGCTGTGTTGGCTAAAGAGAGCGAAAGCAATGCCTATCACGTAGTTGTAGCAAGCTTCAACAAAGAGTATCAGGCTCAGGAGTACTGCTCACGCTATCCAGAGGCTAAGATTCTACCTTCGAAAGGCAAACAGACTCAATATCGTTGTATCGTTGGCTCGTTTGCAACAGAGAGCCTTGCAATAGAGAAAAAACGAGAGATTAGCTCCGAAAGAAGCTCTTGGGTGCTGCATCAAAAGTAATTTTGGGGATAAATATGAGAAATAAAAAGAGAGAGAGATAGCTTGCAGGCTGTCTCTCTTTTGTTTTGGTGTGGAATTTTCTCATAATTACTTAGGGTCACTTTTATAACTTGACTCAAATTTTTTAAGGGACTTGCCATTTTTCAACTTCCATTCTGTCAAGCCATTAGCACCTCTACCCATTACAATAGCAGCGGCAGTAGATGGACTGCTAAATATATAATCCTCCGAGAACTCATAAACTTCTCCATTCAACTTTAAAACTCCTTTTTCTATAAGTGTTTCTCTCAAGTTTACAAAAGATTGCTGCATGGATTTTACAGTATCCAATGTAGCTTTAGAGCCTTGAAACACAACAAAACCATCATAAGTAAGCTCGCCCTGTGCATCAGCACCACGAGCAGCTTTTATAAAGAAAACGTTTTGGTCTTTAGCCTGCTTTGGCTCTCTTTTCTCCTCAAAAACCTTGTGACCAAGAGTATTAACAAGTATTTTTATGTACTCTATAAACTCTTCCATTTCCGCTATATCAGATTCTGAAATAGAGGGTTGTGTCGGAACGACAGTATTTTCAATCTTATAACGATTTGCATTTTTTGTTATCTCAAATAGTCTATTTTCAATGTATTTGATATGTGCTTTATTCAGATTTCCGTCTTTGCTGATAAAAACAATCGTCTCGTGCCAAAAATCTTTTCGAGATAGATGCTGGTTTAGTCTCTGCAAAACCGATTCAGCCTCTCCAATATAGACCAAATCTTTTCCCTCCTCATCTTTCCCAAATAAAAGATACACACCTGTATTTTCAAGATCCTTCCTATCGGTACAATCTTTTATCTTTACACGCGGAATTTTGTATGCTTTCCCTGTCCAATTTGATAGTTCACAATTCATACGACCGTTTGGATCGCCATCAATAAGAAATATCTTTATTGTTTTTCCGTATTTTTTCATTTTTATACTATACTTTTTTTCACAAACTCACTTATAAACCCTACTGCCAAAAATCTTGCTGCCTACGCGAATCATGTTACTGCCCTCCTCCAAGGCAATCGGATAGTCGTCTGACATTCCAAAAGAGAGGTGCTGTAGCTGTGGGTAGTCCTTACGGAACTCATCGAAAAGCCTTTTCAGTCCTGCAAACTCACGGCGAACCTGCTCCATATCGTCTGTTAGCGATGCCATTCCCATAAGCCCGCAGACCCTGATGTTTGGATATTTTGCCAAAATATCTTGGCTGAATATCTCGCGAGCCTCCTCCTCCGAGAAGCCAAACTTGTGCTCCTCCTGCGAGATGTGTATCTGTATCAGGATATTTACCTCTCGCTCGATTGCTTCGGCTCGCTTCTGTATCTCGTCCATCTGGCGGAAGTTCTCCACGCTCTGAATAAGGTGTACAAAAGGCACTATTTGGCGGATTTTGTTCGTCTGTAGCGGTCCGATGAAGTGCCAGCGAATATCCTCCGGCAGAGCCTCCTGCTTTGGCAGTAGCTCCTGCACCCTGCTCTCGCCAAAGTCTCTGACACCCGCATTGTAGGCATCCATTATCGCCTCGTTGCTATTAAACTTCGACACGCACACGAGGGTTACACCCTCTGGCAGCTCGCTTTTTATCTTTTGTAAATTCTCTTTTACTCCCATTTTCTCTTGTGTTTTAATACCTAAGTTCTAAATCTAATTCATCTATAAGTCGCTGCAAATTAGCATTTTCCTTTATCATCTCTTTCAGCGTGTCATCTGGCGAAAGCGAACGCTCTACAGCCACCTCCTCACGCTCTATTTTAAGCTCAAAGTTTGGATTTGTAAGTTTTTCTGAGAGAAAACTCTCTATTTTGCTCTTATTTTCTTTAAAAAACTTCTCTTGATAGTCATTTACCACTCCTATAACACATTGGTTATCTTGTTTTTGTGGAATAATAGACTCTATATAATTTGCAGCGAATTTATCCTCAAGTTCCGAGGCATAACTCCTCCAAGCCTCCACAAGCTCCTCTTGGGTAAACTCCTTGTTTTGAGCCTCTTGATTATTATCCTCAGAAATTTCCATTTTCCCCACTTCGCTAACTGCTTCTGTAACCTCCTCTGATGGTTTATTTTCAGGCTGCTCTGCCTCTTTACTAAAGAAGCGCTTTAGGTTCAGAGTCTTTTGAGGTACAACTGCTGTCGCCTCCTCTTTGGGTGGCTTTTGTGGCTCTGGCTTGGGTGCTGGTGCTACAGCTGGTTGCTCTGTGGCTACAGGCTTTGTAGCTTGCTCAGACTGTGTTGCAGGATTTGGCTCAGGAGTGCGGGTAGCTGTGGGTCTATTCTCTGCTACCGCCTCCACATGCTTTAGCTGCACTCGTGGCTCTGGCTCTGCCAAAGGTGTGATGATTTGGCACATTTTCATCAGAGCAATCTCTACCAGCAGGCGTTTGTTTTGGCTGGCTTTGTATGCCAATTCGCACTCTGATGCGAGGCTCAAGGCACGGAATATAAATCCCGCCTCCACGCCCGATGCTTGCCCCTCGTAGCGTTGGCGGACAGTGTCGCTCACGTCTAAAAGTGCAGCACTGCGATTGTCTTTGGCTACAAGCAGGTCGCGTAGGTGGTTCGAGAGTCCCGAAATAAAGTGCTGCAGGTCAAATCCCTTGTTTATAATCGTATCTAAGCAGAGCAGCGAATCCAAGATATTTCCCTTCACAAACCAATCTACAAGCTTGAAGTAGTACTCATAGTCGAGCACATTTAGCACCTCGATAACGTCGCTGTACTTTACCTCTCTGCCACCAGCATAGGATAGGATTTGGTCGAAAATCGAGAGTGCATCGCGCATGGCGCCGTCTGACTTCTCGGCAATGACCTTCAGAGCCTCCTCATCTGCCGTTACACCCTCATTTTGAGCAATATACTTTAGATACTTTACCGTGTCAGAAATCTGAATTCTGTTGAAATCATAGACCTGACAACGCGATATGATGGTCGGCAGAATCTTGTGTTTCTCGGTCGTAGCAAGTATAAAGATAGCGTACTCTGGCGGCTCCTCCAGTGTTTTCAGAAAAGCGTTGAAAGCGGCTTGCGAAAGCATATGCACCTCGTCGATAATATAGACTCGATACCTGCCAATCTGTGGCGGCACCATCACCTGCCTCACCAGCTCGCGGATGTCGTCCACAGAGTTGTTTGAGGCGGCGTCCATCTCAAATATATTCAGCGACCGCCCTTGGTTGAAGCTCACACAGCTTTCGCACTCGTTGCAAGCCTCGCCCTCAGCCGTCAGGTGGTTGCAGTTTATGGTCTTGGCAAAGATTCTGGCACAGGTAGTCTTGCCCACGCCCCTCGGTCCGCAAAACAGGTATGCGTGAGCCAAGTGCTGGTTTTTGATTGCGTTTTTCAGCGTGTTGGTCAGCGAATCCTGCCCAACTACCGAATGAAACGTGGCGGGACGATACTTCCTCGCCGAAACTACATATTGCTCCTTTATCTCTGCCATTTTATATCCTTATTTTTTGTGTGTAAAATAACATTTTTTTTTCAAAAAATCAAAGTTCTAAAAACGCTTTACTTCCCTGTCTCTGCCCCGCTCTCTTTGCGTTTTTTGTAAAACATCAGTCCAAGCAAGCCAAGTAGTAGAATAGAAACCACGATAGAGCCAATCAGCGAATATGTGCTGCTGGTAATAATTACCTCATCTTGGCACTTGAATTCTATTTTGTGGTCGCCTGCAGGTATCTCTAAGCCCCTGAGAGTGTAGTTTACACGCAAGATTGGTGCCTCCTGCCCGTCGATATAGGCTTTCCAAGTTTTGTAGAAAATCTCGGAAAAGACCGCCAAACGAGGCTCTTGGCTATGGCTCTGGTAGATAAGGTAACCCGGATTATTGTAGTCTGTCAAAGAGATTTTGGCAGTAGAGTCCGCTGCCAGAGCGGGACTGACGGTAAGCTGTGCCGCACTCTGCGACTTATCGAAAG
>CAYFSY010000044.1:0-11819 GCA_964345905.1 uncultured Paludibacteraceae bacterium
AATCTTTGGTATTACCTCGCCACCCTTCTATACATAGACCATATCGCCAACGGGCAGGTCGAGCGAGGCGATTATATCAGCGTTGTGTAGCGATGCGCGCTTGACAGTGGTGCCAGAGACAAACACAGGGTCGAGGTTAGCAATCGGGGTTACTACACCCGTGCGCCCCACCTGAAAGCTGACAGACTCCAACCGCGTCAGAGCCTGCTCCGCCTTGTATTTATAGGCTATCGCCCAGCGTGGCGATTTGGCGGTAAAGCCAAGCTGCTCTTGCTGATGCAAATCGTTTATTTTCAGGACAATACCGTCTGTAGCTACTGGCAAGCTTTTACGCCTTTCGTCCCACTCAGAGATAAAATCCATCATCTCTTGCGGTGTCTGGCAAACCCTAATGTATTCCGAAACCTTAAATCCCCACGAGCGGCATCTCTGCAAGTTTTCGAAGTGCTTCTCTGAAGGCAAATCCTCGCCAAGCATGTAGTAGAAATATGAGTCCAAGCGGCGTTTGGCAACGTCCGCAGGATTTTGTAGCTTTAGCGTGCCAGATGTAGCGTTGCGAGGGTTTACAAAAGGCGTCTCGCCTTGCTTCTCTCGCTCCTCGTTTAGCGAATCAAAGACAGCAAAAGGCATCACTATTTCGCCACGAATTTCAAACCTTTTGGGGAATCCCGTGCCGTGTAACCGTAGCGGTACCGACTGAATTGTACGGACGTTTGCCGTGATGTCGTCGCCCCTCTGCCCGTCACCACGCGTCAGAGCCTGCTTCAGCTCGCCATCCTCGTAAATCAGCGAAATCGAAGCTCCGTCGAATTTCAGCTCGCAGACCACCTCGAACTCCTCGCCGATAGAGCGGACTGTACGGTTGTAGAAGTCCATCACTTCGCCTTCGGAATAGGTGTTTGAGAGCGAAAGCATGGGATATTCGTGAGCCACCTGCTTGAAGCTTTTCGTAAGGTCGCTACCCACAAGCTGAGTAGGCGAATTTTTGTCGGCAAATTCGGGATACGCCTTCTCCATCTCCTCGAGTTGCTTTAGCTTCATATCAAACTCGAAGTCAGACACAACAGGCTTATTATCAACATAATAAGCTCTGTTGTAAGCCTCTATCTCCGAACGTAGTTTTTCTATTTGCTCCCGAACCGTCATAAAATCTATTTTTTCAGTAAATATAGTCAAGTATTGTGGCTAAAAGGCACGCTGAGGCAGCCAGCCTATTCGCCCAAATATGTTTTTTATCATAAATATAGCGAGACTCATCGCTTATTTCCGACACAGTAGCGTAGATATGCTCTGTAAACTGATAGGTCTGCCAAGCATTATTGCGAACCAACTCAGGCGAATACTTGGATTTTTTCATAGGGTATAACCTTTTTATAAACTCCGCATACTCTGTATAACTCAACGCTTGAGACGAAATAAGAGGATTGTCCCAAAGTGCATGCAGGTTGGTCTTTCTGCCATACCATTTTATCTCTACATCGTTGCCTCCGCGGTCTGTAGCCCTGCCGAGGTGCATCGGTTGGAACACATCTCCCACGATGTGAATCAAAAGTTTGAGTTTTTGCTCATCGTTAGGGTCTTTCTTCAACTGCTCTGTCAGGCGAATTATCTGATAAACAGCCTGACCTTCGCTTGCACTCATTATCTCCACGTCAAAAGCCTCTCGCGACAAACCCGAATTCAGATTTGTGTAGTGCCAGTCCGAAAACTCATTGATAGTAGAGTCTGCTCTGATAAAGTCCGCCCAATTGGCTACCATAGCGGGGTTTTGACGGTTCAGCACCTTGCTGATTTTTCGCTTGGCGCTACACGAGAGCATATCTGTGGCAAGATGAGCGATAATGCGATGCCCATTCATACCCCAAGCCATTGATTCCAAAGGAATTACAATAAGCAGTCCAAGTAAAATTGCTATTCTAAATTTTTTCATCATTTTTTTATTTTCTGTGTTTTTGGATTAAACAATTTTTATAAAGTGCAAAGTTACAACTTTTTATCTTTTATTGCACACTATTGATTGATAGGTTTATAAGAGCGATAGATGTTGTTTAAAATCATCTGTTCGCGGTAGAGAGCCGCGTTTTTCAGAGTTGGTGCGGGAACTCCACTGCCCACAGTTGCGGGGGAGGTCTCCACATGGCACTCGTCCCACAAGCCCGCCTCTATAAAGGAGTTTAGCAGAATCTGCCCCCCCTCTACTATTACCGACTGTATCTGTTTAGAGTGCAGGTGGTCAAGCATTTGCGGTATGATGTTTTGCGAAAAGTCTAACCTTACAAACTCTGTCTTGCCAGAGGTTTTATGCTCTTTTTCGTTGAAAATAATTGTATCGGCAGCTTGGTCGAAAATCTTATAATCTGCGGGGATTCTGAGCGTTCTGTCAATCACCACCCGAACAGGATTCCTATGGCTCCACTTCCGCGAAGTCAGGTGCGGATTGTCCTTCAGAGCGGTGTTTGTGGCGACCATTATTGCCCCCTCGTGGCTGCGGATTTGGTGGTTGAGCGTCTTGGTAATCTCGTTTGAGATTCTCAGAGGCGGCGTAGATGCGTCTGCCCTTTCGTAGTCGATAAAGCCGTCTGCGGTCTCTGCCCACTTCAGAATCACGTAGGGACGTCTCTGTGTAAAAGCAGTGATAAAGCGGCGGTTTAGCCACCTGCACTCATCCTCTAAAACTCCCACTTTTACCTCCACGCCTGCGTTTCGCAAAAGCTCCACTCCTCTGCCGTTAACCTCTGGGTTTACATCGAGCATTCCCACCACTACGCGCCCTATCTGGCTGCGAATAATCAGCTCTGCACAAGGCGGCGTTTTGCCCCAGTGCGAGCAGGGTTCGAGGCTGACGTAGATTGTAGATTTTGGCAGTAGCGCCTTCTCCTTCACTGAATTAATTGCATTTACCTCTGCATGAGGCTCGCCCGCCCGCTTGTGATAGCCCTCGCCGATGATTTTACCATCGCAGACCACCACAGCACCCACCATGGGGTTTGGCTGCGTGCCGCCCTCTGCGTAGCGTGCCAGCTGTAAGCAACGGCTCATAAAAAGTTTGTCTTGGCTCGGTTGCGTAATCATAGCTTTGCTCTGTAAAACTCCACCAGCTCGCCCATTGGCGACTTGATGATTTTGCCTAAATTCATGCCAAACTCATCTACTACCACCTCCAAAACGTCTGAGAAGTGGTAAGCTATCGAGCCGCAAAACGACACCGTCTGCTCCTTGTAGTCGGTGTATTGAGTGATGTTTCTCTCCATAAACTCCATAAAGGCGTCAAAGACCAAGTTGTAGGCGTAAGGCTCCGAGATATTTTGGCTCAGAAACGGTGCAAAGCTCGCCAGAAACCTGTTTGGGAAAGGTTTGCGATAGACCGCCTCGTTGAGCTCTGTAGCCGTAAGTTTGTATTTGCGCTCGAACTTTTTTCTGAGCTTTTCAGGCATCTGTAGCTTGAAGTAGTCGCTGACCAGCCTTTTGCCCAACACCGCTCCGCTACCCTCGTCGCCAAGGATATAGCCGAGAGAGTGAGCAAACTCTATGATGTTCTGTCCATCGAAAAGGCACGAAGCCGAGCCTGTGCCAAGTATGCAGGCAATACCTTTTTTATCGCCTTGTAGAGCTATCGCCGCACCTTTCATGTCGCCGTCGATAAAAATCTGTGTGTGAGGCAGGAACTTCTGAAAGTTGTCCTTCAGGTAGTCTGACCTGTCCTCCCTGCAGCCCGCACCGTAGAAGTAAAGCTCGCTTATCTCAGGCAAACTCTCTTTGGGTAGTTTCTTTATCAACTGCTTTTTCATTATCGCCTCAATCTGCTCAGGCGAACAGAAGTATGGATTCATTCCGTCTGTCTTTACGAAAATCGCACTATCCTTGTCTATCAGAGCCCAATCGCACTTCGTTGAGCCGCCGTCTGCTATTAAAATCATTGTCTAAAACTCTTTTTTATTTCAAAAACCCAAAATTACACTTTTTATTTCAAATTCCACAGTTGGATTTCATATGCAAAGGTATCTTTTGGGGTGTAAGCATTATGCCACCCCTTCGGGGTTTGTGTTTAATGTAATATTTTTTGCTATAATCTTGTCACCCCTTACGGGGTTTTGTTTTTGTACGAAAACGTAGGGACAAAAATCTTTCCCTTAGCGGCTTTTATGCCATAAATCCAGCTGTGAATTTTGCTCTATTCCAATAATCGTGTTTTGCATCTGTATGTTTTTACAGATTTACGAAAAGTTTCTTAAAAATTGTAGATTTAATCAAGAAAGTTTTTATAACTTTGCTGAAAGTTTTGAGGGAAAATCCTCTAAAGTTATCTTGAACCTTATAATTTATAAAAACAAAAGCCCTTGGGGACAATATAATCTTTATACTAAGGATACGCCAATTATAAATGATTGTTATTTAATCATTCCTGCAAATAGCTGGGATGAATGCACGCTAGAAACAAGAATAAATCTAAGGGACAGCATACCTCAACAGATTTTTATAAAATGTAGTAGTGATGATAATAAAATTATATTAGGCGACATAGTAACCTTACATAAATTAAATTAGGTTCAATATAACTTTAGGGAACGCTTATCTCTATACTCTTTTACGTTATCAAACGTTAAATCTGCTATCTGAATAGTTCAAAAACGGGGTTTTTGCATGTTTTTCTTGTTTTGTTTTGCAAAATGGATATACAAATGAGTATGGTCAATATGTGCCAAAGATACTAAGATTTAAGTTAAAGTAAAAACATGGAGCTTGTTTTTAAAAGAGACAAAATTTATGTATGAAAAAAGTACCTTTATTCAAAGAAGTCTTGATTATAAAATATGGAAAGAGAGGAAAACAATAATTATTGGCAAATAAAATAAATTTTAATACCAATATGTACGATATAAAAACAGAAGAAGGGGAATTAAAAATTACCCTATATAACAGTTTTAATAAAAAAAATATAGTAGCTATTTGTTTTTTTGGTTTATTTGCTGCTGTAATAACTTTGTTTCCGATATTTGCATTGTCAATTTTTGCCTATGAAAAAGATGGTATCCCCTTTGTATTTGTCGTTATTTGTATTATTTCTTTTCTTGTTGCTTTTTATCTTTTCAGAACAATTTTGTGGAATACACATGGTAAAGAGATAATAAAAATAACAAATAATCAAATAAATATTTAATGTGATTATTGGATGTTTCGTGATAAGGTTGTACAATACAATTTTGATGATATAGAAATTACGTATGTAGAAACTGATAAATCACCAAGTATTAATCAAACTAATGAGAGTAATATTTGTTTTAATGTTAATAAAAAAGACACTTTTTATACAAATATTAAAATGCCTCCATCTGATATAGAAATTATAATTGATAATATATTTAATTTTCTATATAAAAACAATCACTAGTAATATAATATGCATATAAATCATTTCTACAAATAACTCACCTCAACACACTCTTTTACATTATCAAATATTAAATCTGCTATCTGAATAGTTAAAAAACACCCTTTTTTACAGGAAAAATATCGGCGGGGAGTCGAGGTGCTACAAAACACCACTCCCCCTGCCAAATTGTCCACTTTTACAGATAAAACTGTTGTTGGCAAGGAATTTGATGAACTATTACAGGTAAAAGATTTTATTTTAATCTTTTCGGAACTAAAAATTGTAAAGTAATAATGAAAATGGATTTTTTAAAGAATAAAAAGAAGATGGAAGAGAAACTGAATAAAAAGGAAGAGGAACAAAACGTAGAGACAAACAAAAAGACAACTCAAGAGGCTGACACTCAGGAGTTGAACCAAGATATAGAGAGCGAAGAGACCCCAAAGGCGGAGGCGGCTCCAGAGCAGACGGCAGAGGAGAAGCTTCAGTCGCTCAACGACACCTATCTACGCCTGATGGCTGAGTTTGACAACTACCGCAAGCGCACTCAGAGAGAGCGTGTGGAGCTGATAAAATACGCTTCGGAGGGTGTGATTTCGAGCATTCTGCCGGTTATCGACAACTTGGAGCGAGCTCTGGCAAACATGGAGAACTCTACCGACATCAAGGCGGAGCGCGAGGGTATTCAGCTAATCTACCAGCAGTTCCTGCAAATCCTTTCGCAGAGAGGCTTGAAGGCTATCGACACCGAGAGTGGCGACTTCGACACCGAATACCACGAGGCAATCACCACTATTCCTGCACCAAAAGAGGAGCTTAAGGGAAAAATTCTCGACTGCACGCTGAAGGGTTATATGCTTGGCGACAAGGTAATTCGCCACTCCAAGGTTGTTGTTGGCGAATAAAAGTTTAGGAGAAATTTATGGCAAAAAGAGACTATTATGAGGTTCTGGGGGTTGCTAAGGGTGCAACCGCCGACGAGATAAAAAAGGCTTATCGCAAGAAAGCGATACAGTACCACCCCGACAAAAATCCGGGCGACAAGGCTGCCGAAGAGAAGTTCAAAGAGGCGGCTGAGGCTTACGAGGTGCTCTCCGACGAGCAGAAGCGTCAGCGTTACGACCAGTTCGGGCACGCTGGGATGGGCGGTGCTGCTGGCGGTGGCTTTAGTGGTGGTGGAATGTCTATGGAGGATATTTTCGCGCAGTTTGGCGATATCTTTGGTGGACATTTTGGCAGTGCTTTCAGTGGGTTTGGCGGCTTTGGCGGATTCGGCAGCAGTGGAGGCTCGTCAAGCCGTGTCAATAAGGGCACAAACCTACGCGTCAAGGTTCGAGTTACTCTGAAGGAGGTTGCCACAGGGGTCGAGAAGAAAATCAAAGTCAATAAAGCCGTTACCTGCTCGCACTGCGGTGGCAGCGGAGCCAAAGACTCCAACAGTATCAAGACCTGCCAGACTTGCGGCGGAAGCGGTGTGGTTACCCGTGTGCAACGCACTATTCTCGGCTCAATGCAGACCCAGTCGTACTGCCAGACTTGCGACGGCACGGGCAAGGTTATCACAGACAAGTGCACACACTGCTACGGCACAGGCACCACGAAGGGCGAGGAGGTTATCTCTATCAATATACCTGCGGGAATCGAGGACGGAATGCAGTTTACCCTGCGAGGCAAAGGCAATGCGGCTCAGAAGGGTGGCATAAATGGCGACCTGATTGTAGTAGTGGAGGTAGAGGAGCATCCAGAGCTTATCAGAGACGGTAGCGACCTGATTTACAACATGCTGCTCGACCTACCAACAGCCGTTCTTGGCGGAACGGTAGAAATCCCAACTATCGACGGCAAGGTAAAGGTAAAGATAGACAAAGGCACGCAGCCAAACAAGATTCTACGCCTCAGAAACAAAGGCTTACCTACGCTTCGCTCGTATGGCAATGGCGACCTGCTTGTCAACATCAGCATCTACATTCCAGAGAATCTTTCGTCTGACGAAAAAAAGGCGTTTGAGCAGTTCAAGGGTTCAAGCTCTTTTGTGCCGACAGAGAGCAAGGGCGAGGGCTTTTTTAACCGCTTTAAGAATATGTTTAACTGATAGCTTTTTGTTGAAACAAATTATATGAGTTTTAGGGACAGACCTCCATGGGGTTTGTCTCTTTTTTTCAGATGGTAGATTTTTATTTTGATAATTGAGCCTATTGTTTTACCCATTTTTGCAAAACAATATTAGCTTGTTTAACAACTTTTCCCCATTCAGAATCATTAATTATTTCCTCATCAGATTCCTTTTCATTATAATCATTTAGCAAGTCTCTTAGATGTTTTAACTCATAAATAGCTGAATTAGATAAATTGATTTCAAAAGCTATGTTATCTACAAAATCATCAAAACTAAAATCATCAAACAATGAACACATTAACTCACTATAAGAAGAAATTGATTCAGTATCATTATTCTCATTCAACCACAACTTGCGTTGTGTTTTTAAGTTTGCTAACTCAACTGTTTTTTCATAGATATTGTCAATTATTTCATTCATTATTTTATTAAAAATTATGGTTCAAAATAACTTTAGAGGATATTCCCTTAAATTTTTTAGCAAAGTTATAAAAACTTTCTTTACTGACCAGCATGTTTTTGTGTTTTTTCCTAAAAAAGATAAAAAGCTGATAATCACAGCTACTGATTTCTATATTTCTACATTTCCAAAAATTTTTACTATCTTTGCAAGTTGTAAATAATTACAGAAAATTATGTTTGATTTCGAAGAAGGCAAAAAGTTGATTGGCAAAGAGTTGGATGTATTTAACCAAAACTTTGTCAGATCATTTACCGCAGAAGACCAACTCTTGCACTCTGCTCTGCAGTACCTGATACCTCAGCGTGGCAAGCAGTTGCGTCCGATGACTGTAGTTTTAGGTGCATTAATTTGTGGCGAAGTTGTGGAAAACACCTACAGAGTGGCTGTAGGCTATGAGCTTCTACACACCGCATCGCTTATCCACGACGATGTGGTGGATAACTCAAGCGAGAGGCGCAACAGACCCTCGCTCAACAAGATATTCGACAACAGGGTATCTGTCCTCGTGGGCGACTTCTTGATAACAAAAGCCTTCGGCGAAATCTACCAGACGGGCAACATGCAGCAAATCGGGCAACTGCAAAAGCTTAGCTTCAACATCATTCGCGGCGAGCTGCTACAGCACCAGCATTCGCACTCTATACCAAAAGAGGATGAGTATTATCTGATAATAAAAAACAAAACTGCCGCGCTTTTTGCTACCTGCATTCAGTCTGGCGCACTCTCGGCGGGAGCAAGCGAGGAGCAGCTAAGGAAGATGTACGCCATCGGCGAAAACCTCGGAATGTGTTTCCAGATAAAAGATGATATTTTCGACTATTCGCCAAACGCCAAGCTCGGCAAGCCCATATTCAACGACATCACAGAGGGCAAGGCTACGCTGCCACTGATATACGCCTTCAAGAGAGCCTCATCGGAGGAGCAGATACAGATACGCGAGATTCTGACTAAAAAGAGCGAGGTTATAGCCGACGACAAGTCGTTTGTATTCAGCGTGATACAAAAGTACGGTGGCATAGGGTACGCCGCCGAGAAGATGAACCACTTCAGAGACCTTGCTCTGCAGGACTTAGAGAGCTTTGCCGACTCCGACTACAAGAGCCTTTTGGCAGATATTATACACTTTTCGGCAGAGAGAGATTTTTAGTAAAACCGCATTATGCAAACTTACGCAATCATCGTAGCAGGAGGCTCAGGCAGGAGGTTTGGAGGCGAAATCCCCAAGCAGTTTGTCCCCTTGGCGGGCAAGCCAATCCTTATGCACACGATAGAGAGCGTTTTTTCGTACAATCCTGAAATACAGTTGCTTGTAGTGCTGCCAGAGGAGCAAATCCCCGTTTGGGAAGAGATGTGCCGAGAGGCAGGTTTTCAGACAAAACACGACATAGTAGCTGGTGGCAGCGAGAGGTTTTTTTCGGTAAAAAACGCCATCGACTTTTTGAGTAAAAAGCAGACAAATCCCGACGACTTGGTGGCAATCCACGACGGAGTCCGTCCCTTTGCCAGCAAGGAGACTTGGCAGAGGAGTCTGCAGGCGGCAAAAGTGTTTGGCAACGCTGTGCCTTGCATGCCTGTGGTAGAGAGCCTCAGGGCTATCAGAGGCGACCAGAGCAAGCACCTCGACCGCACCAACATTCGCACTATCCAGACCCCGCAAGTGTTTCGCTTAGGTTTGCTTGAGGAGGCTTACCGACAGGAGTTTTCCCTTGAGTTTACAGACGACGCCTCTGTGATAGAACGGCTTGGCGAAAAGATTATGCTCACAGAGGGTAACACAGAAAACATCAAAATCACCACCCCATTTGACCTAATTGTAGGCGAAGCAATCCTTGATAATTTAGGAATTGAGAAATTTAGGAATTGAGAAATTGAATTTTGTAATTGCTACATCTCTACACATTATAAAATTCGAGTCCTTGACTAAATCTTATTATACCAAATTACACATTTGATTTTACAACTCTAATCATAACCCCGCAAGGGGTGACAGGATTATAGAAACATGTCTTCCACCATTTCCGAACCCCGCAAGGGGTGATATAGTCAATTTAGCAACTACTGCAAACGAGATTGTGCTGATGGGTTTGGGATAAATACCTCAAAGGGATAGCACCGTTACCGTCCGTTGAAACCGACGGCAATAGACCTTTGTTAAAAAGGGAGTTTTCTTAACGGCTTTTCAAGTCAAGTCCACCTTTGCGGACATGCAAAATCGAATAATTAAAATTTTTATCGGACAGCAATGACAAAAAACCTGTTTTTATCGCTTTTTTTTACTAACTTTGCAAAAATTGCAGAAAAATGGCTGATGTATCAAGAAAAATCATCGAACAAGCGACTAAAAAAATCCAATTGCTTGAGGAGCAAAAGGCTTTATTGGAGCAGGAAGTAGAGATTCTTAGAGAGACAGAAGCTAAGTACAAACAGCTGCAGAGAGATTATGATAGGTTGCGTCTGGCAAAGGCTTTCGAAGCCTCTGAGGGAGACAAAGATACAGCTTACAACAGGCTGACGGGACTTATCAGAAGAGTAGAAAATTGTTTGGAAATAGTTAGAAATCAATAAATTGCGGTTCGATGGAGCAGGCAGAAAAACTACAGAGGATTAATATCGAGGTGGCAAGCAACGTTTTCCAGTTCGACGTGAAGCCAGAGGAGGAGCAAGCTTACCGAATCGCCAAAGATATACTAAGCAGAAAGCTTGAGGAGTATGAGGACAAGTACCGCAACCTGCCTCGCAATCAAGTGTTGGCGATGGTTGCATACGACCTTACGGTGTGCTTTGTAAGATATACGCAGGCTAACGACCTTTCTGAGGAGCTTGGCGACCTGCAGAAGTTGATTTAATAAAATTCCAAAAAAACATTTTCACAAAAACTCACTGCACTAATCGTTGTATTTCAATGCGATACGATGAGTAGGATTGTGCTTTTTCGTGTGGTTTTTATAAGTAAAAAAGAGATTTAGAATAATTTTATTAAATAAAACTTTAATCAAAAAAAAATGAATATATTATTTTTAATAATTGCCTTAGTTGGTGGAATGGGACTGGGCTTTGGAGCCTGCATGCTATTCGGCAAAACCAAAGAGAGCGAAATCCGCGAGAAGCTCAAAGAGGAGGCAGAAAGCTTGAAAAAAACTAAGCTGCTTGAGGCAAAAGAGAAGTTTATCAATCTGAAATCCGAACACGAAAAAGAGGTTGCGGAAAAAAACAAAAAAATCCAACAGATTGAGAACCAACAGAAACAAAAAGAGCAAACAATCAAGCAGAGGTATCAGGAGATTAACCAAAAAAACCAAGAACTACAAAGCGAGCACAAAAAGCTCGACACAATCCGTGAAAACCTTAACAATCAGGTGATTGTAGTGGAGAACAAAAAGAAAGAGCTCGACAAACTCACACAGCAAAAAGTTACTGCACTCTCGCAAATATCGGGAATTTCGCCAGAAGAGGCAAAGGTTCAGTTGGTAGAGACTATCAAAGAGGAGGCACGTGCAGATGCAATGGCATACGTTTCGGAGATAGTAGAGGAGGCTAAGATGAACGCTACGAAAGAGGCGAAGCGCATCATTATCCAGACTATCCAACGCGTGGCAACGGAGACTGCTATCGAAAACTCGGTAACGGTGTTCAACATCGATTCTGACGAAATCAAGGGTCGCATCATCGGACGCGAGGGTAGAAATA
This sequence comes from uncultured Paludibacteraceae bacterium, assembly GCA_964345905.1. Taxonomy (GTDB): domain Bacteria; phylum Bacteroidota; class Bacteroidia; order Bacteroidales; family Paludibacteraceae; genus F0058. Next base: position 11,638 of record CAYFSY010000044.1, read on the forward strand.
TTCGTGCTTTGGAGGCTGCTACAGGCGTGGAGTTCATTGTGGACGACACCCCTGAGGCTATCGTGCTTTCAGGCTTCGACCCAGTAAGACGCGAGATTGCTCGTTTGTCGCTACACCAGCTCGTTACAGACGGTCGTATCCACCCTGCTCGTATCGAAGAGGTGGTTAGCAAAACTCGTAAA
>CAYFSY010000045.1:0-11411 GCA_964345905.1 uncultured Paludibacteraceae bacterium
TTTATAAACATTTGTAAATTAGCTATTTATCTTTTGCATCCTCTTGTTTATCATCTTCCTGTATTGTCTCTTCTATATCTTCTTTGCGAGGAAATATGTAGTATCTCAAAATATGATTGCGAACATTAACTCCAAGATAAGCCAATACAAAAATAGGCAAAAATATCAGTATCTCGCGCCAAGTCATCGTTTCGCCTTCACGAGGAACAAATTTTATTAACAATACCATAGCGGTAAATGTTAAAATTTCTCCTATAATCTTTTTTAGCTTGCTTTTATCAATTTTCTTCATCTTGATGGTCTGTTAATGTTTTGTTTTCCTTGTCTTTTATTTGAAATTTTGGCGTAAAGATAAACAACACCAACGACATAACTAGTAAGAATGGTAAGTCATCATAAATATCTTGCCATGTGCTTACATTTCCTCTATATGGGATAAATCTTATCACTAAAATTATAGCGCCAAAAAAAGCTATAAAATTAAGAGTGTAAAATATTATTTTCTTCATAACAATCTATTCTTTAGTTTAATCCTGCCAAATCGTAGGATAGGCGGTGGCTTCGCGTTGGTCGTAGTGGTAGAGGTAATACGACTTTAGGCTGTTGCTTAGGCTGCTGTACTTAGGACGAGCAAAAGGCAGCAGATAACCGATGCCTACCTCGAGCATCTCAGCTGTCTGCAAGTGGCTCTTTACGGCTACCTGCACCACAAGGTTGTCCCACACTCTGCACCTTAGCCCTACGCGGAAGAAGTTCCAGCCGTCCTCTTTTTGGGGATTGTAACGGTAAAATAACCCTCGTTTTTTATCTATGTGCGGGTAGGCGTTGCGGATGGGGTCGTAGAGGTATATTCCCCAGTCGATTATGCCAACCACTCGTCCCATTATTATCTCGTTATTCAGCGATACGCCAAAGCGGTATTTGTTCCTTTCGAGGTTCTCAGGGATAAGGTATTTGTCAAATTTTGGGTTGTGAGCTGTAGGACGCTCTGTATATACGCCGTCGTAGAAGAGGTCGAAGCCTCCACCAAGTGCGTACCAGTTTGTCATCGGGAATGTCAGCCCAAGATGCAGCGAGCATACGAAGTAGTTTTTGTGGTCTAAATAGTTTATCTGCCTACTGAAACCCGACAGCAGAGCCTTCGCCTCGAAGTCAAACGGCAGGCTGTATGCGGGGTTTGCCCTCAGGCGGGAGTAGTCCTCTACAAAACGGTATTTGCCACCGAGCTGTGCATAGAGGTAGTTAAACCCAAAGTTTGGGTTGCGGAAACTACCGTTGCTCATGTGCGATAACCCCACTTCTGCCACGATGCCAAACTCTGGCACGGGATAGACCTCCAGAGTTGTGCCGCCGTTGATATAGAAGTTTAGCGGGAAGCTAAAGGCAGAGTTGGCTGTGGCTACATCTACACCTCTGAGAGTATCGCCGTCTGCCCATGTTTTGGTAACGTAAGCCATGCCCAAGCCAGCTTTTAAGTTCCAATTGATGTATTCGCTCTCTACAAGAGGTACAGAGACGTATGGATAGGCGTATATAGCTGAGCCGAGCAGCTCTCTATTTCCCAAACTAACAACGCCCAAGCCCACGCCCAAGGATGGAAAACGCCAGAAGTGTTGCCACTCGCCTTTGCCGTCGGCAGACCACTCAAAGTTCACTTCGCCGCCCCACACAGAGCCATTGGCGATAGAGTCTAAGTTTTTGGAGTGCTTCAGCGGCATACCCCATACGATTGAGCCTTTGGCGGAGTATCTATACTGCCCAGCCATGTTTCCAACAGCCAAAAGGCTGATTATTATTACAAAAAATACCTTTCTTAACCTCATCTAAAAAAACTATCTAAAAAGAGTTATTGCAAAATTAACAAAATCATTCTATTCATCAAAAAAAAACATTATCTTTGCACGATACAAAAGGCTTATTTTATGCAAGTTTATACAAAAGAAGAAGAGGAAAAGATGATATTTGATGCGTTTGAGGACTTACAGCGAGCATACGCTGCCTCGAACCATAAGCAGAAATATGAGCGTGTGGCAAAGGCGTTTGAGTTTGCAATGAAGGCACATGCTGGGGTTAAGCGTCGCACGGGCGAACCATACATTTTGCACCCAATAGCGGTGGCGAAAATCTGTGTGGAGGAGATGGGTCTCGGTTCAACATCTATCTGCTCGGCGTTGCTACACGATGTGGTAGAGGATACCGATTTTACCGTAGAGGATATCCGTGGCATTTTTGGAGACACAATCGCAAATATAGTCGATGGTCTGACTAAAATCTCTGGTGGAGTGTTTCACGAATCGGCATCGAAGCAGGCAGAGAATTTTCAGAAACTGATACTGACAATTCCTTCGGACATCCGAGTGATAATGATAAAGCTCGCCGACCGCCTGCACAACATGCGTACGCTCGAGGCAATGCCACCGCTTAAGCAACAAAAAATAACAGGAGAGACGATTTATATCTACACTCCTTTGGCAGAAAGACTTGGTTTTTTCAATATAAAAACTGAACTTGAAAACCTCTGCCTTAGGTATCAGCAACCGAAACTTTATAAAGAGCTAGAGGAGAAGATTACAAAAATCACACCTCAGTTGAAGCAGAAAATAGACTCTTTTTTGGTTCCTATAGAGAAAAAGCTTCATGAGCGTGGGATTGATTACAGGATTGTAAAGCGCATCAAGTCGCCATATTCGATTTATCGAAAGCAGGAGAAAAAAGATGTTAACTTCGAGGAAATTTACGATCTTTTGGCTGTGCGTATTATCGTCGAACCCAAAGAGGGGATGAGCGAGATAGACATATGCTGGACTGTGTTTGGTATCATTACCTCGCTATACCCTGAGCATCCCGAACGCACTCGCAACTGGCTTACGACGCCTAAAGCGAATGGCTATCAGGCTCTGCACCTCACTGTGATGAGGCGAGGTGATGCAGGTGAGATAGGCTCTTGGGTAGAGGTGCAGATTCGTACCACTAGGATGAATGAGATTGCAGAGCGTGGCTTGGCAGCTCACTGGAAGTATAAAAACGGCATCTCCGAAAACTCTGAGTTCGACGAGTGGTTCCAGTCTGTCAAGGAGCTTCTGGCAATGGAAAACGTGGATACAGCCGACTTGGTTGATAGGTTTCAGATGAACCTAACGACCAAAGAGATAACAGTCTTTACCCCAAAAGGGGATATGAAAAAAATGGCACAAGGTGCCACCGTACTAGACTTTGCATACTCCCTACACACAGAGCTCGGACAGCATTGCATTGGCGGTAAGGTGGATAATAAGCTTGTGCCTATCACAGAGGTACTAAAGCATGGCAACCGCGTTGAGGTGCTCACCTCTCGCACACAAGAGCCAGAGTTTTCTTGGCTCGATATTGCAAAGACACCAAGTGCATTGAACAAAATCAAGGCTTATCTGCGTCCGGAAATTTTGGATTTGCAGTCGCAAGGAGCCGAAAAGGTCAATCAGATTTTAGAGCTTTATGGTCAGAAAATCAACGATGAGAATATCGACCGCCTGAGGAGCTTCTACGGCTACCCAAGACGTCAGGAGTTCTTTGTAGATATGGCACGCGATAAGTTGGATTTGTCGGAGATAGACAAGTCTCTATGGCATAAGCAGAAAGGTAGCATGTTTTCATTCTTTAAACGTGGTGGAAAATCTGTAGAAAAAGAGAATTTCAACATTAATCAAAAAGAGGTTTATTACATCGGCAAAGAGGACTTCTCGCTTGGGTTGGTAAAGCTAGCTTCCTGCTGCAATCCTATCAAAGGAGATGAGATTGTGGGTTTTGTTGAGGGTAAGCAACTGACGGTGCATAAATTTGACTGCCACCGAGCTCAACGCCAGAAAGCCACTTACGGTGACCGTATAATCCTTGTAGATTGGGAAAAAGACGACTACGGAAGCCAATATTTAGTGCAGATAGAGGTTGAGGGAATAGACCGTCAAGGTCTGCTCAAGCAGATAGTAAAGGTGATATCAGATGATATTCAAATAAATATCAAAAACATCAACTTCAGTGCTCTGAATGGAGTGTTTTATGGTACTATCACAATCTTTTCGCATAGCCAAGAAGAGATAGAAGAACTATCTTCAAGATTGCTAAAAATCAAATCAATAGAGTCTGTAAGGCGTACAAATAATACTAACTAATAGGCGGAGGCATCATGGGGGAGTTTCTTGCTAAACATCCGTTTTTCAGACCCATAGTAGCCTTGATTTTAGGCATTGTGGTGTTTGTCTCGGTGGGATTTAGCAAGAGCCTGTTTTTTGGATTGCTTACAGTTTCAGTTGCAGGACAGATATTGAATGTGCTTCGCCGACTGCTTTCGCCTACTCTACAGAAGCATTTAGAGCTTAGTTCGGGTTTGAGCCTGATGCTGTTTGTTGTGGCAATGGGTTATGGATTGAGCTACTTGAATGATAAGAAAATTCCTGTTTTGCCTGAGGAGGGTGAGAGCGGGATTTTTCTAATAGAACTCACGAAGTTCCCAATCGAGAAGGAGAACTCTGTATTGCTCTACGCTGATTTGTTGGAGAAGATAGATAGCAATCGTGTGGCAGAAATCTCAGGTAATGTCTCAATATATGTTGCAAAAGATTCTGCTGTGCTTTCACTTCGCTCAGGCGATAGACTTTTGGTCTCTACCTCGCTCTCTTTGCCGAAAAAGAGTGGCAATCCAGATGAATTCGACTACGGCAAATATCTCCGCCGACATGGCGTGTGCGGGTCGGGTTATGTGAACTCTGATAGTTGGCAGAAAGTCGGCTCTGCAAAAGGCTTTTCGCTTGTTCGTTTTTCGCAAAACGCTCGGCAGAGGTTGCTCGAAATCTACCAAAAATCGGGTATCAGAGGCAAAGAGTATGGCATAGTTGCCGCTCTAACGCTTGGTTATACCGATGCTATCTCGCCAGAGGTGCGCGATAGTTTCTCGGTGACGGGGGTGGCTCATATCCTCTCTGTAAGCGGTCTGCACGTGGGTATCATCTATGTCTTTTTAGGCTATATGCTCGCCTTTATGGATAAAAAGCGTGGTTCGCGGCGGATGAAAAACGTGATTATAATCTTATTCCTTTGGTTCTACGCCTTGATGACCGGACTCTCGGCGGCGGTATGTCGCTCGGCTCTGATGTTCTCGGTAGTGGCTCTGGGACGGGTGATAGACCGAAGGTCGTCTATCTACAACTCGATATTCTTTTCGGCATTTATCCTGCTCATAATCAACCCAATGTGGCTTTTCGATGTCGGCTTCCAGCTTTCGTACACCGCTCTTATCTCAATCATATATTTTCAGCCAAAAATCTTGGCTCTGATACCCACCAGAACACGCGTTGGGAGGTATCTTTGGGAGCTTGTGTCGGTATCTATTGCCGCTCAAATCCTCGCCACACCGCTCTGCCTCTACTACTTCCACCAGTTTCCAAACTACTTTATCTTGGCAAACGTAGTAGCTGTGCCGCTCTCTACAATTATCATCTACGGCAACGTTATCCTACTGGCTTTGTATAAATTTCCATTTTTGTGTAAAATTGTGGGTCTCTGTGTGATGTGGCTGACAAAAATTCTGTACGCTTGCCTGCACTTTATCGAGGAGCTCGCCTACGCTGTTTCTCGTATTTGGATTGACGAGTGGCAGCTCGTGGCAATAAGCATTTTTGTAGTTGGGTTGGGGTTTCTGTTCTACAAAGTTCGTGCGAGGTATTTCGCAGTAATGCTTTTGGGAGTGGTGATGTTTCTTGGCTTGCAACTCTGGCGAGGAGTGGAGAACTCAGGCTTCTCTGACGTGGTTGTGTTTAGCGACAGCAAGTCGCTTACTATCAACACTATCGACAACCGCCAAAGCCAAATCCTCACCACAGACAGCCTCACCGCTATACGGCTGAACAGAGACTTCCTGCTACGCAAAGGAGTCCGTGAGGGAGTTATCACAGAGTTAGATACCGCTACGCTTTTCCACACGTTCCAATTCCAAGGAAATACCTTTGCGGTGGTCGCCAATAACGAAATCTACGACCTCTATTCTCCAGCACCGTTGGAGGTGGACTATCTAATCGTAGGCAAGGAGGTAAAAGCCAGCAAAAGCCTGCTGAAGTACTACTTCCAGCCAAAGAGATTGGTTGTCCTCTCCACACAATACAAAACCCAAAAATTTAGCCAGATAGCTGAGGAGCACGGCGTGGAGTTCTACTCCGTAAGGGAGCAGGGAGCATTTAGGCTAAATGGGGAGTAGCGGGGAAATATAGCAAAGTTTAGGAATGATTAATGATTAACCGCAAAGTTCGCAAAGAATAGAAAAAGGAAGCAAGCACTTTCAACTCTATATCTGTACCTTTTTATTGATTTGTATTACCTACATTATCTTCAAGAAGCATTTTCTCAATATAATAACTCCCAAATAATGATTCCTTTGCATAAATAATTAATTTATACTTATTTATAATATCAGCTTTATTATTAGACGGAAGCTCTATGTATGTAGAATATATGTTATCTCTGAACTTATATTGTATATTACTTATGTTTCTTGGAGTAGTATTCGTATGAACATTTAAGATTTCTACATTAAAACTTTCAACAGGACTATCTTTTGCATTATACTTCACTATAGTATTTAGGACAATAAAAAACATTACTCTTATGAAAAATAATGAGATAAAATATATAATTATTGCTTTAACTATATAATATTTTTCCTTAATTTTCTTTTTATAATAATCGGAATATTTGATATATCTCCAGCCAATTATTAAAAGCACTATAAATCCCGAGACAAAATAAGAAATAATCTCTATATATTTCGGATAATTAATAATTTGGCTATTAGTTATTGCATAAATTAATACAATGGCTGCTAATATTATATATAAAATCTTGTTATTTAGGAACTTTATTAATTTTCCGTCTTTTATTTTTTTAGTTTTATTCATTCCTCATTGCTTTTATAATTTATTCTCGTTTTATTTTCTAAAATCAAAGCATTATTACATTTTACCAAAAATTTTCATATAAGATATCATTATAGAGCCGCATATAAGCATAATGGAGCCAACCCATCCTGAAATATAAAATGGAGTATCAACATTTTCTTTATTTTTCAATGAATCTCTAATGGTTTTAATCCCAATAAATAAAAAGAGAAACACACCAAAATAGCTTTGGGTTAAGAAGTCAAATACTACAAAGATTAAATCTATTAGTTTATTTGCCATGTTTTAGTATTCTTTTAGCCGCCGAACAGAGGTTTTTACTCATTAATTAGGAACGACTTTATGGACGGAGTAAACATTCCGGCTTAAACTTCTGTAAACTCTTAGGTAATTTATCAAGCAATCCAAATGCTTCTACTTGGTTTAATGTTTTTGATATTGCAAAGTAATATCCAAATAGTTTGCCTCTCTCAAAGTCATCGTAAGCTTTTATTTCTTTAGCCTCTTCAATTAATTGATTTAAAAGGTCTTCTATAAAATTTTCCATATCTAAATTGTCTTTTACCTAAATTTCTTTTACTTCGTAAAACAATTTGCTACCGCTCGGCATAGCTCAAAACTAACGTTTTGGTTCTGCTCTCACTTAATCGCAAATTTCTAAATTTCTAAATTCCTCAATTTAAAAAATAATCAGTCCTCAGCCTCTTTCTTGCGGGAGCCCTCACAGAGAGCGTATTTGCGAGAGAGGAAGTTGCGGACAGCGAGGTTTAGTATCGGTTTGTGTAGCAAAAGGCACAGCACACCGAAGCCAGCCAAGACATACACCGCCACCTGCCACTCAAAGAATAGAGCCATCACACCGACAAAAATCCATGGCAGGAACATCATCGGAATGGTTATCAGGAAACTCTTGTAGGTGGTGCCTTGGTAGCTCATGGCAGACTTCTCGTTGAGCGAAAGTCGCTTGGTATTGTAGGGTGCTACAAATAGCAGGAATATCGTGTTGAAGCCAATGTTGTAGAGGAATGCCGAAACGTGCAGAAGCACTATCTCTCTGCCCATCAGGAAGTATGGCGTTGAGGCTACAAACCACACCACACAGCCGAATATCATCAGCAGGTAGTTGGCTTTCAGGTAGCTGCGGGTATCCATGCGGCGAGTCATCAGGAAGTCGAAGTGGTTTGCATCCCAGCCTATTACAAACTGACCGAGTATCATCATCGGTGCACCGGTGATAAACATCGCTGTAAAAAACTTAAGACCGTAGCCACTCGCCGAGCCTCCAAAAGCATCGTTGTACATCAGCAGTCCGTAAAAGATAAACAGAGCCGCCGTTATTAGCGAGGCTTTTGTTCGTTTGTGGCGGAAAATCAGCTTTAGCGAAAAACCGATATAGTTGCCTATCGTGCCCCAGCGGTCGAGGAATGCAAAATGCCACTTGTCGCTACGCTCCTTCTTAGGCGTGGTAAAGCGCTCTTCGTAATAGTTCCGCGAGAAATACCAAGCGTTTAGCCAATATGCACCAAAAGCCATTGCCAACATCACCAGCAGGCTCAGTCCGTTGCCCACCAGAGGTGGAATTGTGTTTAGAAATATGTCGAATAGCGGAATTACCTCAAAGTATTCAAGCAAAATCACTCCCGCCAGAAGCCCCATTATGATAAACATTGGCACGCTCTTGCCGCTAAACTGTCGCCTTAGGAACGACGAGATAAAGACATTGAACCACGAGGCGAAAATGCCCGTCAGAAGCATCGAGAGGAAAATCCCCCAGCCGATGTAGCCGCTCGCCAGTTCGCGTATCAGGAACGGCAGCAACACAAGTGTTTGGAAAAAATAGTTGATAGGGTTGAGCAACGGTCGCAGAGTGATAAACCTTACAATCGACTTTCGCGGGATAGGCAGAACGTAGTAGGGTAGTGGGTTCATTGTGCCGAGATTCTGCATCAAGAGGCGGAAAAGCACGCCGCCCACGATGTAGTAGCCAAACCCAGCCGAGACGAGCTGCCAATACTCAGCGTTGGTCTGCACACCTTCGAGCATCTCGGGTAGTAGCAAGCCAAACATCAGAGCCAAAAGCGAGAAGTAGATTATGGAAAACCACAGCATTATCTTCTGAAACAAATTGCCGTAGAATCCGGGGGAGCGAAGCGTCCGGCGCCACTGGTGCGATTGCAGGTCTCTGTATATCATCTATTTTTGAATTATGTTTTTTTATAAACTCTTAAACTCCGCTATGGTCTTTTCTATATCGTCGGCTTTGAATACCGCATTGCCAGCCACAAGCACGTTTGCACCGCACTCGTAGAGCTTGGCGGCGTTGGCGAGGTTTACGCCTCCGTCCACCTCTATCAGGGTTTGTAGCTTCTGCCGTTCAATCATCGCACGTAGGCGAGAGATTTTTGAGTAGGTCTGCTCGATAAACTTCTGCCCGCCGAAGCCCGGATTTACAGACATCAGCAGCACCATATCCAGCTCAGGCAGGATATCCTCCAGCAGCTCCACAGGCGTGTGTGGGTTGAGCGTTACCCCTGCCTTCATTCCCGCACTGCGTATGGCGGTAACGGCACGGTGTAGGTGCGAGCAAGCCTCGTAGTGAACGTTCATCATCATCGCACCGATAGCCTTACACTCATCGATAAACTTAGTCGGCTCTACTATCATCAGGTGCACGTCGAGCGGCTTCCGAGAGAGCTTGTTTACATACTCCAACACAGGAAATCCAAACGAGATGTTTGGCACAAACACGCCGTCCATCACGTCGATATGTAGCCAATCGGCTTGGCTGCGGTTGATAATTTCGATGTCGCGGCTAAGGTTGCCGAAGTCGGCGCTCAGCAGCGATGGTGCTAAAAGTTTGGTCTTGCTCATATCTCTTCAGAAAATTGTTTTTTGGGTTAATACTGAGGTGTTGCGGGTGGGTTTTCGCCTGCCTTTTTTGTAAAAAATGCACCTATCAGTGCTATGAATAGCGATACCATGATGTAGCCGATAAACTGCCCCATCACATACATTTTCGGTTCTAAAAGCGTCGCTAAAAACTCCTCCATCTCGGGAACCACAGGCGTGTCCATCTCGTCGAACACCTCGAGAATCATCGTCTCTAAGCCCGGCAGGAAGTCTGGACTTATCCACATGACGTAGATAAACACAAACACGGTGCACACCAGCGAAGCCGAAAAGAGCAGCCTCATCAGGTAGCGGAATCCTTGGAAGTAGGTAAAGCGGTCTGAGTTTAGTTTCTTGCGGCAATCTATGGCGAAATATACCGCCAGCACAGGGATTGCCAGCGCCAAAAGCCAGTTTACTGCCATCATTGCACCATTGGTAGAGGTGCCTGCCAGAAACTTCAGTATAAAGGCTACCGACACCAAAAGTCCGTAATACATCGCATGCTTTATATTCTCTCTTTCCATATCTAAAAATTTATTCTAAAAAAACAACTCTCTCTAAACCAGTGTTGTACGGCTGTGTGTCTCCTCCGAAAAAATCAACCTGCTACTCCTTTATCCAGCCGTCGAACTCGAATTTACAGTCGCGCCACTCGGGTGCGATATAGACGTAGGTCTCTTTGATTTTATTTTTTATCCAATTCTGTATTGTCTCCTCTCGCTTCAGGTTTTCGCAATACTGCTTAATGGTCTGGTAGTCGTCTTTCAGGTTGGCTTTGTGTGCATCGACTCTATCTTTTAGGCGAACTATCACATAAACCTCCTTGCCGAGCTTTTGGTCGATCATGGTAAACGGCTGAGAAATCTCGCCCTTCTGCATGCTGTAAACGGCTTTAGCTATCTCGGCAGGCAGAGCCTGATACTCAAACCTTGTAGAGCCGTCCATTGGGTTCGACATCAGTCCGCCGTTCAGACGCGTGTCTTTGTCTGACGAGAATAGCGCCACCGCCTCCTCGAACCTCAGCTTGCTATCAGAGATAAGCGTTACGATGCTATCCAAGCGGTTGATTGTGGTCTGCTTGTTTGCGGCAGAGACCTTAGGACGCATAAGGATATGGCGGCAATTGATGCGGTCGCCCTTCTTTTCGACGAGCTGAATGATGTGGTAGCCATAGACAGTCTCTATCACGCGCGACACCTTGCCCTCTTCCGTCAGAGCAAAGGCGGCGTTAGAGAACTCAGGCTCCATCATTCCCTTGCTGAAAAAGCCAAGGTTTCCGCCCTGCTGTGCGGTGCCCTCGTCCTCAGAGTAGAGGCGAGCAAGCATAGTGAAGTCCGTGCCCTCTTTATTTACCCTCTCTGCCAGTTCGCGAAGCTGGTTCTTTACCGCCTCGCGGTCTGCCTCAGTAATCAGCGGGTCGAGCCTCAGCACCTCCACCTCTACGGTGGTAGGCATCATAGGGATGCTATCGGCGGGTAGCTTCTCGAAAAACTTCCTTACCTCCGAAGGCGTAAGCCTCTGATTGCCAACAATCTTTGCCTGCACCTCCTGCACGATGGTTTGGTTTTTTATCACCTCGAAAAGCTCTTCGCGAAT
>CAYFSY010000045.1:11421-11727 GCA_964345905.1 uncultured Paludibacteraceae bacterium
TTTTTGAAGTACTCTTCGAGCTTCTCGGTAGAGCCAATCTGTGCGATATACTGTGAAAGTTGCATGTTTGCTCTGGTGGTAATCTGCGACTCGTTTGGCTCGATGCTGTCCAATATGGCTTGGTGCAGAAATAGCTGCTGCACTGCTATTTGCTCGGGAATGATGCAATTGGCGTTGCCATCGAGACGCACTCCGTTGTACTGAGCCATGATGCGCTGCTCCTCTACTTCCGACTGTAGGATAGAGTTGTCGCCGACAATCCACACTACTCCGTCCACCAGTTTACGTTGTGCCTCAGCTGCCGTA
>CAYFSY010000046.1:0-1769 GCA_964345905.1 uncultured Paludibacteraceae bacterium
CCGCTATAAATCGCTTGTACCAGTATCGCTACGCACTATAGGAGAGAAGCCTGAAGCTCCCGAGAATCTACGACTGGAGTTCGACTACCAGAGCCAACGCATCACGCTACACTGGCAAGAATCAGCCTCAGACGACACCAAATACTACGTGGTCTATTTTGCAGAGGAGGGGCAGAGGATAGACCAAAACTCATCACGTGCCATACTCGGCACCACCCGCGACAACTGCCTCGACATCACTCATCTACTGCTCGAGAATCCATCTAAAAAATACACCTTTGCTGTTGCCACAGTGAACCGCTATAACGAAGAGAGTGGGTTGAGTAGGAGAAAATAAAAGGTTAAACAGTTAAATAAATCCACATTTTTTTGTAACTTTGCTGAGTTTATTTGAATTGTAAGAAAAAAGTATCATTTTTAGGGTTATGTACAAAAGAATTTTGCTAAAGCTTTCGGGCGAGTCGCTGCAGGGCGAAAACAAGAGCGGTATCTGCGAACACCGCCTGATGGAGTATGCCGAGCAGATCATTGAGGTTTCGCGCAAGGGCATTGAGATAGGCATAGTGATAGGCGGCGGGAATATATTCCGTGGACTGAAAGGCATCGAACGCGGCTTCGATAGAGTCATCGGCGACCAAATGGGTATGTTGGCTACGGTTATCAACTCACTGGCGCTGCAGTCTGCAATAGAGAGCCTTGGCGGCAAGTGCCGTGTGCTGACGGCTGTCCGCATGGAGCCAATCGGCGAATTTTACAGCAAACGCCGTGCTGTGGAGTGCATGAGGCATGGCGAAATCGTTGTGTTATCGGGTGGCACAGGCAATCCCTACTTCACCACCGACACAGGTGCTTCGCTTCGTGGCATAGAGATAGAGGCAGACGTGATGCTCAAAGGCACTCGCGTCGATGGCGTTTACGACTCAGACCCAGAGAAGAACCCCGATGCCAAAAAGTTCGACACCATCACATTCGACGAGGTTTATAGCCGTGGCTTAAAGGTAATGGACCTTACAGCTACAGCCATGTGTAAGGAGAATAAGCTGCCGATAATCGTTTTCGACATGGACACAAAGGGCAATTTAGCCAAAGTGGTGGCAGGCGAAGGCATCGGCACACTGGTAAAAAACTAATCGGTTCCCAGACTAATGAATAGAAAACTCATATTAATCGCTTTTGTAGCGGGCTATATCCTGATGTCTGTGGGTGCGGTGCTTGGTGTTTTTGGTCTAAAGGCTGCATTCTACACCTTTGCCTCGGGCACTCTGCTCAATATAGTAGCACGAATACAGCTGCTACCAAAGAGCGACGACCGCCGAATCCGCAGGCTCAATACTCAGCAGTTCTTTGTGGTAGCGGGCTTTATAGCCACAGCCTACTTCCTATACCGAGGAAAATCCTATTGGGTTGTGTTTCTGCTGATGGCTGTAGTTGTTGATTTTTATCTGACATTCAGATATCCAAAAGCGGATAGCAAATAAGTTTTATAATAAAATATAGTTCTATATGATGATAGTCTTAGAGATCTTGAAATTTCTGATCCCCACAGCAGGCATTGTTCTGATAGCCTATTGGTTTATTAATCGTCCCGTAAAGCTCGAAAAGCTGAAACACGAGGCAGAGTGCCGAATATCAAACTTCAAAACCATTACCCCAGTGAGATTAAACGCATACGAAAGGCTTACACTCTTTCTGGAACGAACCTCGCCAGACCAGCTTCTGAACCGAGAGTTAGAAGGTAATATCTCATGTTTTGATTTCCAAATGAGGCT
>CAYFSY010000046.1:1779-11566 GCA_964345905.1 uncultured Paludibacteraceae bacterium
GTAACTCAGCAAATTTACGTTTCTGGAGAAACCTGGGAGGCTATTCAGATAGCAAAAGATAATATAGTGCAACTTATAAATGTATCAGCCACTCAGGTAAAGAGCACAGATAGAGCCTATGTTTTGGCACAAATAATTCTACGCACCTACAATGAGGTGAATCCAACACCTACAAAAAGTGCTCTTGAGCAACTAAAAACAGAGGTTAGCAGGTTTATAGATTAATTTTGTGTAAATAATGAAAAGATCAAACGGCATAGAATATTTTTTTGCAACTCTGTTCATAGCAATATCGCTATACTCCTGTCAATCAGACGGCAGTTGCATAAAAGACACAGAGGTTAGTCTGGGAGTGGCGTTCTACCAGCCACAGCGAGATGATGAAAAGCAACGTCTTGTAGTAAAACCGCTTAGCGATACAATCAGCGTAAAAGGAGTAGAACAAGATTCTGCTTTGGCTTCGGGTAAAAGCATATCATCTATAAGACTACCACTAAAACCGTTCTCTACTGAAACATCTTTTATAATACAAAAAGACAAAAAGCCACAGGACACTCTAATCATAAACCACTCTAACCAGGAGCACTTCCTCTCGGTAGAGTGTGGAGTGGTGATACACCACACGGTAGAAAAGATAAACTTTACCCGAAACTCTATTGACTCAATCACAATAATAGAGTCTAAAGTCCGCGACAATAAGAGTGAGGCTCAAGTGAAAATTTATTTTAGCATAGATTAACTCATAGAGAGAGATGAAAAAAAAATTTGCTATAATTGCCATGCTCCTGATTTGGGTACTTCCCGCTATATCACAAGAAGTTATCAAACCAGATGAAGCTCCTCCGCGTGATAAGAAGAACATTTATCAGGGTGAGCCATATAGAGCATTTTCTATACATGCAGATATATTTTCGCCAGCTATGGGCATAATTGCCAATAAAAATATCAGAACATTTGAGATTCAGGCAGACGCCAACTTCTACGATAAGCTTTTCCCAACAATCGAAGCAGGCTACGGACAGATTTCTACGACTCTACAAGAGGGACAAACCTACAAGTCGCAAGCACCATTTCTACGCATAGGAATGAACTACAACCTTATCCGCAATGCCAATAAAGACGGTTCGGCAAAGCACATTCGCTCATATCCGTTTCTCGGAGTGCGTTACGGCATGGGGGTTTTCGGTTACGAAATGACTGGTATTCCGCTCAGCTCAGGATATTGGGGTACAGAACAACAATATGACTTCAGCAAAAAAGCTGTTTACGGTGGCTGGCTCGAGATTGTAGGCGGCATACGAGTGGACATATATCGCGGGCTGACAATGGGCTGGAACGTTCGGCTAAAGACGGCGTTTCACTCACCAGACAAAGCAAAACTTTGGTGGGCTGCAGGCTATGGCTTTACATCTGGATCACAATTCGCCTTTAACTATACCATTGGTTACACTTTCCGCACCAAAACTGAACGCGAAAAAGATAAAGCCCTAAGACTCGAAAAGGAGCAGGGTAAAAAGTAAAGAAAAATGACGTTACTACCACCTGCCTACGCCGCACCGATATCCTACTATCACTACCTTACACAAAGCGACTGCACTATAGACGTTTGCCTCAACTATCAAAGGCAGACCTTAGCTAATAGATGCCACATTATGACAGCCAACGGCGTAGAGCCTCTCTCTATTCCTATAGAAAAACCCGACGGCAAAACCATGATAAAAGACATTCGAATTCACAATCTAAACAACTGGCAAACACTACATTATAGAGCACTAGAGAGTGCCTACCTATCATCGCCTTTTTTTGAACACTTTGAGGCGGAAATAAGAGAAATTTATATCCGGAAATATACGTTTCTTATCGATTTTAACCTTGAATTGCAAAATAAAATATTAAAAATCCTAAGATACAGCGATTTAAGTATTTCGTTTTCAGAGACTTACATCGAAACTCCAAAGATTGAGGATTTAGACCTACGCCAAACGTTTTTAGGGAAAAAGCCAATAAAGTTTCTAGAAAAAATCACAGGACAGCCTTACTACCAAACCTTTGCACACAAGCACCCATTTGCAGAAAACCTGAGCATATTTGACCTACTTTTCAACCTCGGACTTGAAGCAAGACTCTACCTTAGCGGGAATTATCAGTAAAAACCTCTTGTAGAATACTCAACAGTTCAGCCATGTCGTTTAGCACAATGTCTGAGCCTGCATCTTTGAGGTCTTGTTCAGTAAGAATACCCGTATTTACACCAATTGTAGTAATACCAGCAGCTACAGCAGACTCAACTCCAAGCGGAGCATTCTCTATCACCAAAGCCTCCTCTGGCTTTACGCCTGCCTTTTCCAGACCCATCAGATATGGCTCTGGGTCTGGCTTACCATGCTTAACATCGAAAGCTGTTACCATAAGCTCTTTGCGGAAAATCTGAGGAAAACTTAGGTTGAGGCGGTCTATAAGGCTCTCTTGTGCCGAACCTGTTACCACAGCAATAGTTTTACCCTGATTTTTTAGGAATTGTAGCACTTCAAAGACACCTTCTACCCGTTCTGCTTTAGGCATTCTGTTGAAACAATCAGATTTAAATTTATAAATTTCAAAGCATTCGGCTTCGTCTGGCACACACCCTTTTTCATCAAGAAAAAACTCATTGATAGTGCTATTACCTGTTCTACCCTCATTCAAATATGCGTCGTAGAGCGTAAAGTTCGTTATACCAAAGTGGTGCATGGTCTGTTCCCAAGCCTCAGCATGTGCAGGCATAGAGTCAAATAAAATGCCATCCATATCAAACAGAACTGCCTTTATATCTCTTTTTTTGAGCTTACTGATCAAATTGCTACGTCCCATTTTTTTTCAATCAATTTTTATGTATAAAACATTCTACCAAATAAAAAGGCTCTATTTTTTCGAGCCTTTCTGATTATTTTGTACAAAATCCTCCAACGCAAGCGTCATAGACGAGAATTTCGGATTCGGCACCTCGAGGTCAACTCTAAATCCTGCCTTGCGAACAGAATCTGCCGTAAGCTTACCTAAGCATCCGAAGTACATTTCTCCTTGCTCGAACTTAGGAAAACTCTTTTTGAGCGAATTAATCCCATGTGGCGAAAAGAATATCACCATATCGTAGTCGAACTTCTCTCTCTTTGTAAAAGTATTGTTTACAGAGCGATACATAATGGCTCTGTCGTAATCCTCTAGCTTGCTATTTTTGATAAGCTGGTCTGTCTCTTTATTCAGAATTTCTGGTAATACAAATAGAAATTTCTCTGTTCTATACTTATCAAGCATTTCAAAAAGCTCCTCTACCCTACCACTTTCTGCAGCAAAAATTCTACGTTTGCGATACTTTACAT
The DNA here is from genome assembly GCA_964345905.1 of uncultured Paludibacteraceae bacterium. Lineage (GTDB taxonomy): Bacteria > Bacteroidota > Bacteroidia > Bacteroidales > Paludibacteraceae > F0058. Next base: position 5,139 of record CAYFSY010000046.1, read on the forward strand.
ACTTCTGAATGTAGAATGCAAAAGAGGTGTTTAGGCAGAAATATTTAAGCTCTGGCACAATCTTTACCTTTGTCTCCTTCGCCAAACGGAAGAAGTGGTCAACGCCAGTACGAGCTACAAACACTATTGCTGTGTATTGCGAAATGTCTATTTTTTGTTTAAGAAACTCTGCTGCAGATACCCCTTCGACTCTGATAAACGGACGAAAGGTAACGTTTACGCCATACTTTTCTGCAATATCAAGATAGGGAGATTTTCCCTCTGGTTCAGGTTGAGAGACTAGTATATTATTGATTTTCAGCACTTTACTAAAAAACTTTTAATTAATTAATGTTTATGCCTAAAAGAAACTTCACCAAGACTAATATAGGCAAAACTTTCAGGGTGCAAAGGTACAAAAAAAATCGATACCAACCACCATTTCCAAGTGAGAAAAAGTTATAGTAAACCGTAAAATACCTAAAAATAAAGTATAAAATCAGAACTGCTCCGAGAACTAAAAATATAACTTGCAAGTGCTTGGGAGAATAAATTCCTAAAAAAGAAACCATTAGTAACAAAATGCCTAGAAACGAAAAGAGTTCGCTTGCTACACTACGAAAGCTTGCCAGCGACTGCTTATCCAACCTAAAAATGTAGCTAACTTGTGGCAAAACTATAAGTTTTATTAAATAAGAAACTAAAATAATACCCAAAATTATAGCTCCATAGCGCAGAATCATACTGTAATGTACAGCACCAGACGAAATGAATTGCTCTGGCTGATAGTAGTTTACACAAAAAATAGCAAACCCTACAAGCCCAAAAATAGAAAATAGCTTAACCAAATAGCGACCTACAAAATCACCTTCTACTACTGTAAAATTCAGGCTAAAAAAGCTAACTAAATACTCCAAAAACGACTGCGAGGAGATAAAAAAGTATAGTCCAAGACCAAGAAAACAGAGCAGATAAGTAAGCAACACAAACGAATCTTGTGTCAGATAAAGAGTTCTAGTTAGTTCCTCAAGCATGATTTTATTGCATCTATTTTATTTGTAAGCATCCCAGTCTACTGGGTTTTTCAGAGCCTCTATCACCTTGCTTGGCGAGGCGACTATCTGCCACATGTCTTTGCTCGCCTCAGGCATAAATCCATCTGCCACAGTCATGTCTAGTTGGCTGAGTAGCAAATCGAAGTAGCCCATGGTATTGAGCAGGATTATTGGCTTTCTGTAGAGACCGAGTTGCTTTAGCACCATAGTCTCGAATAGTTCGTCGAGAGTGCCGATACCGCCTGCCAATACCACAACTGCATCTGTTTCTGCTCTGAGCAAATCCTTACGCTCAGCCATGGTATCGACCTTTACCACTTCGGTCAAATCCTTGTGAAGCCACTCTTTTTCTATCATAAAGTGTGGAATTATTCCCACACACTCGCCACCCGCATCCAAGGCTCCGTCTGCCACAGCACCCATCAAGCCCTGTCCGCCACCGCCTGTATAGAGGGTTATCCCCTCCAAAGCTAAAAGCCTGCCAACCTCCTCTGCCTCAGCAAAAAACCTCTCAGGAATATTATCCGATGAGGCACAAAAGACGCTCACTTTTTTTATATTCATTTCAACTGTTCCTATTTTTTATTTTTTGCAAAATTACTCTTTTTTATCGATATTTTCTATCAACACTACCTTTTCGGGCGCAATGTGCCACCGCCTCCTTGAATACTTCCTCCTCCTAGAGGTCTAAGTCCACTACCACCACCAATGTTTGGATTGCCAAATCCTGAGGGACGGTTTGTAGTGGTTGTGTTGGTACGAGTGTTTGAGCTTCGACTACCCTGCTGACCTTTAGACTTCGAACCGTCTATCTCGCTCACAGGCTTTACATTTGTACGGCGAGTAGTCTTTTTACCGTTGCTTTTCTCGGTAGATGTAACCTCAGCGGCTGCAGTAGCCACATCGTCTGTACGCCTAAAAATATCCTCTCGCGAGGTTGGACGAAGACCCTGCCACCAAATGTAGTTTGGCAGATAGATTTGGCTATGGTCAATTTTATCCATCGGCGTAATATCCGCTTTTGGTTGTGGCTTTATGACAATCCTATCCAACTGACGCTTTTCATTGAAGTAGATATTCATCATAGCACTCAGCGTGGAAGCCATGCCTATCAGCGTGCTATCTTTGTCTTGCATAAAGTAGATACTTTCAGCATTGCCAAGCACATCTACCCGCTTCAGTGTATCGTTCTGTATGTAGCCAATCATCTGTTTGCCAGATAGTTGGTTAAAGTAGTTATTCTCCACCGAGTCGGTAGCAAAAGCTTTGTCGTTTACCACAATCCGTTGCAACTTCTCGCTTCGCTGGAACACCCGAATGGTGTCGCCTGTAAGCTGGCGATTGTCTGACCACACGGCAGGCTTCTGAAACATATAGAGCACCGAATCCTTTGTGTTCATGTACGACGAGTCGCAAACGCCCTGAATATTTGAACGGAAAAACCTGACATTGTTGTAGCCGATAAACACCTTATAGACAGTGTCGTTGAAGGCAGTGATGGTATCAAGCGAATCGCGAACAAACTTCTCGGCAAAGGTTCTCAGCGTATCGGCGTGCAGATAGAGCGTATCTTGCGTAGAGTACTCTATCATCTCGGCAGAGTCTGTTACCACGCCTCGCTCACCTTTTTCGTAGTAGTAGCCGTAGTGTCCGTTGAGCGATACTTTTTTGATTGTATCGATGATGCGAACATTGGTAAAGCCCTCTCCACGACCCAACTTTTTGTCGTAAAAGATTGTATCAGCCTCCAGCCTCTTACCGTCTGTATGCTGAACGTATGAGTTTTTTAGCAATTTAGACTGCTCATTATCAGTGTTATACCAGCCATACTCCGAGTAAATCGTAGTCTGCTCCTCATACACAATGGTGGTAGGTCCAAGTATTGACGCCACATGCGAATCGGTGGTGTAACGTAGTGTATCTGAATTCATCACAAACTTCTCGTTTGTAAGCTCCACATCGTTGCGGAAAACTGCAAGGTTTTGGCTCGGATAGTAGTGCCCCATCTCGCTAAAGAGCGTATTTTCTGCATCCTCGAGGATTCCACCGTCGAAGTAGTAGCCCACGTTTGCTGCTCTATCGTAGTTGAGTGAATCGGTGCGAAGCGTGGCTGTAAGGTTGTCCATCAGCACATTGCCACGCAGACGTGCGAGCTTGGTGTTGCCGTCATAGTAGAGCACATCGCCATAGACAAAGAGCGTGTCGCCCTGCTGTATCAGCACGTTGCTGTAGGCATCAAACGAGTTTGTAGCCTCGTAGAAGTAGGCGCTGTCGCAGTAGAGAAACGCCCCGTCATGCGAAAACGCCACATTGCCCACCAACACCTGTGCATCGGCGTTCAGGTCTTTGTCGTACTGCCATGTGTCGGCATTCTCTATCCTTACAAACCGCTTATTGTCCAATGTATCAAGCCTTTGTGGTGGATTCTGCCTTGGCTCCTGACCTACAGGCTTTGGCGCATCGCTCTTTGCGGGTTGTACGCTCCTAAGCTTGTCGAGCTTAGGGGTTCTGAGAGGCACAAGCTCGGTCTGTTGCTTGGATTTTGGCTTTTTCTCCTGAGCAACGGCTGAGGCAAAAGTACCCCAAGCCAGCAAAACTACAAGCACGAGCCTTAGCCTACAAGCCTTTATGTAAAGATTTCTACTCCTGCAAATCATCATATTTTTCAAATAAAAAGTTGCTATACGGATATTTTTGTGAATAGATATCTTTGACCATATCGTACATCATTTGTTTAAAGCTGTCGATATTTATCTTGTCTTTTGCAGAGATAAAGACACAGTTGCCCTCGAGCTTCGCCATATAGGTTCGCTCCAGCTCCTCGATACTGACGTTCTCTTTTGTCCGCTCCGAGAGGTCTGCTTCGTCTTTTTCTACAAATGAGTACTCATCTATCTTGTTGAAAACCACTATCGTAGGCTTCTCCTCTTTTACAATTGATTTTATGGTCTCGTTTACCACATCGTACTGCTCCTCGAAGTTTGGATGCGAAATATCCACCACATGCACCAAAATATCCGATTCGTCGAGCTCGTCGAGTGTGGACTTGAATGACTCCACCAGGTGGTGTGGCAGCTTCCTGATAAAACCAACCGTGTCTGAGAGCAAGAACGGCACGTTGTCGATGATTACCTTGCGAACAGTGGTGTCGAGCGTAGCGAACAACTTATTTTCTGCAAAAAGATCTGATTTGCTGATGAGGTTCATGATGGTAGATTTACCCACGTTTGTGTAGCCCACCAGAGCCACACGCACCATCTGTTTGCGGTTTTTGCGCTGGGTCTCTTTCTGCTTGTCGATCTGGCGAAGCTTATCCTTCAGCTGCGATATTTTCGACAGCAGCAGGCGACGGTCTGTCTCTATCTGCGTTTCGCCCGGTCCACGCATACCGATACCGCCTCGTTGCCTCTCGAGGTGCGTCCAGAGCCGCGTCAGGCGTGGCAGCATGTATTGGCACTGAGCCAGCTCCACCTGAGTCTTGGCGCTGGCGGTCTGAGCCCGCGATGCAAAGATATCGAGTATCAGGCTGGTGCGGTCGAGCACCTTTATTTTGAGCCTGCCCTCTATGTTTTTCTGCTGCAATGGCGTCAGGTCGTCATCGAAAATCACAATCTCTATATCCTCGTGCTCCTCCAGATACTCCTTTATCTCTTGCAACTTACCCTCTCCCACAAAGGTTTTGGGGTTTGGGTATGGCAACTGCTGGAAAAACCTCTTTGCCGGCACAGCTCCCGCCGTCTCAGACAAAAAAGCCAACTCCTCGATATACTCTCTTGCCTTTCTCTCAGGCTGCTGAGGCGTAATTATTCCAACTAATACCGCTTTCTCCATCTATTGTGTATTTTTCTTTATTCTTTATTTTTATAAAAATCAATCCTCGCCAAACTGCGAAAAACGCTCCCACTTATCCAAAAGCCCTACGATATCCTGTGGTAACTCCGAGTCGAAAAACATCTCCTCCTGAGTGCGTGGGTGCACGAAACCCAATGTCTTGGCATGCAGTGCCTGACGCGGACAGACGTCGAAACAGTTGTCGATAAACTGCCTATACTTCGAAGTCCGCTCTCCGTAAAGTATCTCGTTGCCGCCGTAGCGGTCATCGTTGAAAATGGTGTGCCCGATATGCTTCATGTGGACGCGTATCTGGTGGGTTCTGCCCGTCTCCAAGTTGCACTCCACCAAGGTGGCATATTTGTAACGCTTCAGCACCTTGTAGTGGGTTACGGCATGCTTGGCAAAGGGGTTCTCCTCCTCGTCGAACACCATAAACTGCATTCTATCCTTGGGGTTGCGAGCCAAAGCACCGATGATTGTGCCAGAATCCTCTTTCAGAGAGCCCCACACCACAGTGTTGTAGGTTCGCTGCGTAGTCTTGTCTTGGAACTGCTTGCCGAGGAAGCCTTTCGAGAACTCGTTTTTGGCAATCAAGAGCAGCCCTGAGGTGTCTTTATCGATACGATGCACCAAACCCAAACGCGGGTTGTTGGCGTCGAAGGTCTTGTCATGCCGCATGTGCCACGCAATGGCGTTGAGTAGCGTGCCGCTCACGTTGCCGATGCTGGGGTGGACAACCAAATTCGGCTGTTTGTTTACAACAATTATATCGTCGTCCTCATAGACTATCTCAAGCGGAATATCCTCTGGGATAATGGAATAGTCCGTTGGTGGCGTCTCGAGCGAGATGATGATTTCGTCTAACGGCTTGACCTTGTAGTTTGACTTTACCGCCTCGCCATTGACCTTGATATAGCCGTTCTCTGCCGCCTGCTGCAGCTTGTTGCGCGATATTCCGCCTATCATCTGAGCCAAATATCTATCGATACGCAGCGGTCCCTGACCCTTGTCTGTCACTATCCGATAGTGCTCAAAAAGGTCTTTTTGTGCCAAAGTAAACTTCTCGTCACCAAACTCCAAATCCTCGTCCTCTTCTTCTATAAAATCCACTGTCTGATTCTGCTCCTTGTTTTTCTTTGCTAGCCTATTCTGTAGAGGAAACCATTCAAAAAAATCGCTCACTTACTAGAAAATAAAATTAGTTCTTTATAACCTGCAAAGTTACAATTTTTTGTTGAATGTTTAGCGTGTAATGTGTAATGTTGGTGTTGATTTGTTTAATGGTTCAATAAAAAATGCTATCTTTGCACTTAATTATTAACTTACAGATTTTTAGATTTTTATGAGTGAAGCTGTTATTTGTCCGAAATGCAAATCGGAATTTACGTACGAAAATGGTGCACTTTGGGCGTGCACACAGTGTTTCTTTGAGTGGGATCCTGCAGAGGTAGCCGCCGCCAAAGAGCAGGAGGGCAAGGTATTCGACGCCAACGGCAATGAGCTACAAGATGGCGACTCGGTAGTGGTAATCAAAGACCTGCCTGTAAAAGGAATGCCCCG
>CAYFSY010000047.1:0-7625 GCA_964345905.1 uncultured Paludibacteraceae bacterium
CTCCTCCTTTATCTTACGTGCTCCCGCAAGCGAAAAGACCTGAAAGCCACCACTATCTGTCAGCATCGGACGGTTCCAGCCGTTGAACTTGTGCAATCCGCCTGCTTTCCTTAGCAGTTCAAGCCCCGGACGCATAAAGAGGTGGTAGGTGTTGCCAAGGATTATCTCGGCATTGATGTCCTCGTAGAGCTCTCGCTGATGCACCGCCTTGACAGACGCCACCGTGCCCACAGGCATAAATATCGGCGTATGAATCTCTCCGTGCTCGGTCGTAATCGTCCCCACACGAGCATTTGTTTTGGTATCTGTATGTTCTAAAATAAAGTTCATTCTGTTATTTTTTCTTTCTATAAAAAATTCCTGCAAAGGTACGATTTTTATCTTTATTCGCTCTTCAACAGCTATTTAGCCTTTCGAGCACATCAATTTTACCCACATCGAGCACATGTGCATCTTGCTCTATGTAGGCTCTGATAGCCTCGCTGCCGCAAGCAGAGATATAGAAGTTAGTTATCGAAAACGGCATCTGCCACTCCTGCATCAGCGAGAATATACGCGGGGAAATCACATGTACACCGTTAAAAGCCAAGCCCTTGCACTTGGCTAAATCGAGCTTGCCGTGTGGTGTACGCACCTCGCCACTCTTTACGTTTTGCCAGCCAACCATTTTTTTGGCTTCGTCGAATAGTAGATAGCGGCTTGTGACTCTATCACTCACAAATAGCGTGGCTAAATCCTCCTCGTTGTGTGCCTCGTAGAGCTTCCTAAGGTCGATGTCTGAGAGGATATCCACATTATACGCCAAAAAAGGCTTGTCACATATAAACTCTTTCGCTGCCAAAATACCGCCTCCTGTGTCTAAAAGCAAATCCTTTTCGTGTGAGATTAGAATCTCTGCCTCAAACTTGTGTCCGCCGATAAAGCTCGCAATCTGCTCTGCAAAGTGGTGGGTGTTTATCACAATCCGCTGAAATCCAGCCTGCTCCAATTTCTCTATGGCAAGCTGTAGCAACGGCTTACCTTTGATTTCTACCAACGCCTTTGGTCGAGTGAGCGTCAGCGGTTGCAGGCGTGTGCCGAGACCAGCGGCAAATATAAAGGCAGTTCTTTTATTGTAACTCATTGTGTCTTAACTCTATATCAATGTTGTACTTCCTGAGGTATTTGGCTGTCTGTTCGGCACAAAACACCGAGCGATGCTGTCCGCCTGTGCAACCAAAGAATATGCAGAGGTGTGTAAATCCACGCCTCTGATACACCTCCAAATGCCTATCAATCAACGAATAGACATCTTGCAAAAACTCCTGCACATCGCTTTTTTCTAAAAGAAATTCCTGCACAGGCTTGTCTCTGCCAGTCAAAGTTTTGTATTCGGCGTATCTGCCTGGATTGTGTATTCCGCGGCAGTCGAAAACATAGCCTCCGCCGTTGTCTGAACGGTCTTGCGGTACACCTCCTTTTTTGTACGAAAAGCTCTCTACCTGCACCGTCAGACTCTCGAAGCTCTGCGGTGCTTTGTGGAATTGCTCAAACCGCTTGCTCTGAAAGAGTTTTTTGATATGCCTAAACTCATCTAAAACGCTAAGGCTCTTTACGCTATCTAAAGCCAAAGGTATCGACTCTATAAAGTGCTTTTTCCCCTCAACCAAACCTCTAAATCCGTAAGCACCAAGCACTTGCAGCAGGCGGAATAGCACAAAGTATTGTAGCTCTGCCCTGAACTTCGCTCTATCAATGTCAGGCATATATTTCGTGGCTGAATCTAAATAGACCTCTATCAGCTCAGTCCGCAGTTCATCAGAGAAGTTTGCTTTTGCCTGCCAAAGGAACGAAGCGAGGTCGTAGTGCAGAAATCCCTCTCTGCCACCTTGAAAATCAATAAAATATGGTTCGCCATCTTTTATCATCACATTGCGACTTTGGAAGTCGCGGTAGGTAAAGACATTTGGTATAAAATTTGTTTGAATTTTTTTGGTCAAACGCCTAAAGTCGCGTTGCAGGCTCACTTCGTCGAAGTCGAGCAACACAGGCTTCAGGAAGCAGTATTTGAAGTAGTTTAGGTCGAAGTTAATTGTCTCTAAATCGAACTTACGCTTTGGATAGCACACCGAAAAGTCGAGGTTTCTGCCTACGCGGAATTGAATATCCGCCAATGCCTTTATTGTCTTTACGAGCAGGGTTTTTGCTTCGGCTGAAACGTCGCCTCCATCGGCTAAAATCATCTGAAATAGCGACACATCACCCAAATCGCTCTGTATGTAATACCGCCTATTTGCCGAAAACGCCACCACCTCAGGCGAGTTAATCCCTTGAGAATTAAATACTTTTGAGATTTCCACAAACGCTTTATTCTCTTTGACGTCGTCGCCTGCCACAGCAATCAGCGACTTGCCACACTCGGCAGTTATCCTAAAATATGAGCGGTTGCTACCCGCTTGCGGTAGCTTATAAATCGTTGGACTACCGCTGTTTATGCTTTTTTTATAAAATTCTAAAAGACTATTTTCTAAAGACTTTTTCATAAAAACCTATTTTTTACAAAGTTACAAAAAAATCTACAACTCACCTCACTTCCATCTAAAAGAGCCAAACAGACCGCTAATAGACACATATACAATATAGAACTGGTAGATTATCGAAAGTGGTAAGATGTAAATCCATAGCCTCAACTGCCTGCTATAGCTGAGAAATGGCAGTAGTATAGCGGTGTCTGCCATGAGCTTTACTGCAAAGACCCAAAACATCTTTGGCGCAAATGGCGAAAGGCATACAGACAAGGCTACAAGCAGGTTTGTAAGTAGCACGAGGCAAGCCACGAGGATTGTCGGTAGGTCTCGGTAGCCACCGCTTTTGGAGACCCAACGCTTGCGTTGCTCCAAAAACCCCTTGAGTGTTGGCTTTGGATAGGTCTCTACTATGCCTTTGTCAGAGCTAAAATAGACGATTTTTTTATTCTGCTTTTTTGCAAAATGTAGCAAAAAGACGTCGTCACCAGAGGGTTGTTCCTCGTGCAGATGGCTCTGTGCCGAAAGCCATAAATCCCGCTTGCCGATGAGGTTTGCACCGTTGCACATAATGGGGAAACCACCCGCCAGAGTATAGGCGGTAGAGGCTTGTAGTGATGCAAATTCGAGTGCTTGCAGTTTACCGAAAAGGCTTTTGCTCTTTGCATATCGCACCGAACCCACCGCCAAGTCGCAGCCAGCTCTGGTAGCCAGCAGTCGGCGAAGTTCGCGGAAGTGGCTTGGGTTTAGAGTGCAGTCGCCGTCGGTAAAGACGAGGTATTCGCCATTGGCTTTTGCCACAGCTTCACGCAGAGCGTTTTTTTTACCCTCGCCAAGAGTCTCAAACACCAAAACTTTTTCGCCGTGTTTCTTAGCAAATTCCTGCAAAATCTCAAAAGTGGCATCTGTAGAGTTGTCTGAGGCAAAAATCAGTTGGTCGATATTGTGCACCTGCGGCTCTATTGAGGCGAGTAGCGTAGGCAGGTGTTCCGCCTCGTCTCTGCAAGCCACTATCAGCGAAAGCGTTTTTTCGCTAAGCCTCTCCGAGAGTTTTTTTTCTCTTAAAAGCCAAATAGCCTCGCCGTAGAGCAAGACCAATGCGTAGAGAGCAACAATCAGAAGGCTTATATAAAACATTTTATTACCGTGTAAGTTCCCAATTTATAGGCTTTTATTTGCTTTTAAGCACAAAGATATTATATTAGTGTAAAAAAAAATGATTTCACAAAGTTACACTTTTTTCGTAACTTTGCACCCTAAAAAATTATAGCATAATACCGACAATGGCAGATATAGAGGATATTCTTAACCAAACATCAAATTATTCAGACGACGACATTATCCACTTGGAGGATTTGGAGCACGTGCGTCTGCGTCCGGGTATGTACATAGGCAAACTCGGCGACGGTTCCTCGCCAGACGATGGTATTTACGTGTTGCTCAAAGAGATTATTGACAACTCTATCGATGAGTTCCGCGGTGGGTTTGGCAAACAAATAGATATAGAGATTTCTGAGGGTCAGGTGCGTGTTCGCGACTACGGACGCGGCATCCCGCAAGGAAAGTTGGTAGAGGTTGTATCTGTGATGAATACCGGCGGCAAGTATTCGTCTGACGGTGGCTACAAAAAGAGCGTTGGTCTGAACGGTGTCGGCTCAAAGGCTGTCAATGCCTTGTCTGACTATTTTTCTGTAACATCGTATCGCGATGGAATGGAGAAGCATGCTATTTTTGCCAAAGGCATTCTGCAAGAGGAGTCCACGCCAGTGCCTACCGACAAGAAAAACGGCACCGAGGTGGTATTTAAGCCAGATGCAACAATTTTTGAGAACTACGCCTACGTAGATGACACTGTTGTAGCGATGCTCCGCAACTACAGCTACCTAAATACAGGACTAACACTCACATTCAACACCGAGAAGTTTGTCTCTAAAAACGGACACTTGGATTTGCTCGAGGAGAATATCACTACCGAACAGCTCTATCCGACTGTACACCTGAAAGGCGACGATATAGAGATTGCATTTACGCACACAAACCAATATGGAGAGGAGTACTACTCGTTTGTAAACGGACAGCACACTATTCAGGGTGGAACGCACCAGAGTGCTTTCAGAGAGAACTTTGGCAAGTGTATTCGCGAGTTTTTTGGTAAAAATATGGACTACTCGGATATCAGAATGGGACTCGTGGCGGCTATCTCTATCGCTGTGCAAGACCCAGTTTTCGAGAGCCAGACCAAGATTAAGCTCGGCTCTACGCGTGTGGACTCTACCAATCCTAATAGCATGACTATTCAGAAATTTATCGGCGACTTTGTCGGCAGAGAGGTAGATAAATATCTGCATATCAATTCCGAGATGTCGGAGGTTTTGCTAAAAAAGATTCAAGAGTCAGAGAAGGAGCGAAAGGCTATTGCCGACGTAAAAAAGGCATCGCGAAAAAATGCTCAGAAGGTAAGCCTACACAATAAAAAGCTACGCGACTGCCGCATTCACTTCAACGACAGCAAGCACGACCGCAAGTCAGACACATGCATTTTCATTACTGAGGGAGATTCGGCTTCGGGTTCTATCACAAAGACTCGCGACCCAAACTATCAGGCTGTGTTTTCGCTGCGAGGCAAGCCATTCAACTCTTTTGGCGAGACCAAGCAGATTGTTTACAAAAACGAGGAGTTTAACCTGCTACAGGCTGCTCTAAATATAGAGGACGGACTTGAAGGGTTGCGTTATAATAAAGTAATTATCGCTACCGATGCCGACGTGGACGGCATGCACATCAGATTATTGTTATTGACGTTTTTCCTGCAATTCTTTCCAGACCTTGTAAAAAAAGGACACGTATATATTCTGCAAACCCCGCTATTTCGTGTTAGAAATAAACGCGAAACTATATATTGTTATAGCGAGGAGGAGAAAGATGCTGCGATAAAAAAGCTCGGTTCGTCGCCTGAGATAACGCGATTTAAGGGTCTCGGTGAGATTAACCCAGACGAATTCAAATCGTTTATAGGCGAGGATATGCGACTTGACCGCGTGCCGCTACGCAAAGGAGACGCTTTGGCAGAGATGCTACGCTTCTATATGGGTGACAACACCCGCGAACGCCAAGAGTTTATCATCGAAAACCTAAACGTAGAGGCAGAATAAAATTGTGAGAAATACCTCAATTTTCAGTTTTTTGAAAATTTAATTTTGCCAATTCAGAAAAAAGTTGTACTTTTGCACCTCAAAGGCTTTGTGCAATAGTATTTTGTATTTGCTTACATTTTTGGCTTTTGAACAAATGCTGTTGTAGCTCAGTGGTAGAGCACTTCCTTGGTAAGGAAGAGGTCACGAGTTCAATCCTCGTCAACAGCTCTAAAATTTGAAACAATTAGGATAAATATAAATCGTAATTATAATTATAATAAAAAATCATTTTAAGCTATGGCTAAAGAAAAATTTGACAGGTCGAAACCGCACGTGAACATCGGTACTATTGGTCACGTTGACCACGGTAAGACTACTCTTACAGCTGCTATCACAACTGTATTAGGTAAAAGAGGTCTTTCAGAATTGCGTTCATATGATTCAATTGACAATGCTCCAGAGGAGAAAGAACGCGGTATTACTATCAACACATCTCACGTTGAGTATCAGACAGCTAATCGCCACTATGCACACGTTGACTGTCCAGGTCACGCGGACTATGTAAAGAACATGGTTACTGGTGCTGCTCAGATGGACGGTGCTATCATCGTTGTAGCTGCTACAGATGGTCCTATGCCTCAGACACGTGAGCACATCTTGCTTGCTCGTCAGGTAAACGTTCCTCGCCTTGTTGTATTTATGAACAAATGCGATATGGTTGACGACGAAGAGATGCTAGAGCTTGTAGAGATGGAGATGCGCGAGCTTCTATCATTCTATGAGTTTGACGGCGACAACACTCCAGTTATCCGCGGTTCTGCACTTGGTGCTCTGAACGGCGTTGAGGAGTGGGAGAATAAAGTAATGGAACTTATGGATAACGTTGACACTTGGATCGAACTTCCTCCACGTGCAGTTGACAAACCATTCCTTATGCCTGTTGAGGACGTATTCTCAATCACAGGTCGTGATACAGTTGCTACTGATCGTATCGAGACTGGTATCATCAAAACTGGTGAGGAGGTACAAATCATCGGTCTTGGCGCAGAGGGCATGAAGTCTGTTGTTACAGGTGTTGAGATGTTCCGCAAGATTTTGGACGAGGGTCAGGCAGGCGATAACGTAGGTCTTCTACTTCGCGGTATCGACAAAGACGAAATCAAGCGTGGTATGGTAATCACCCACCCAGGTAAGGTTACTCCTCACACAAGCTTCAAGGCTGCTGTGTATATCCTGAAGAAAGAGGAAGGTGGTCGCCACACTCCATTCAGAGATAAATATCGTCCACAATTCTATATCCGTACTCTTGACGTTACTGGCGAAATCACACTGCCAGAGGGTACAGAGATGGTAATGCCAGGTGACAACTTGGAAATTGACGTTAAATTGATCTACCCAGTTGCTTGCTCAGTCTGCGTTTCGCTATCCGCGAAGGTGGTCGCACAGTAGGTTCTGGTCAGATTACAAAAATTATTGACTAATTAGTTTAGTTAGAAAATAACACCAAGAGTTACGGTGTTTATAAAAATGGTAGATGCCGTAACTCTTTTTTTTAAAAAATATACGGGAGTAGTTCAGTTGGTAGAACGTCGGTCTCCAAAACCGAAAGTCGTGAGTTCGAGCCTTCCCTCCCGTGCTAAGTAAAAATACTTACAGAAAAAGAGATGAGATTTATTAATTACTTAAAGGATTGCTACAATGAGTTGGTGTATAAGACAACATGGCCAACAAGAAAGGAGCTGACAAGCAGTGCTGTGATAGTGCTGGTAGCAACCGTTATTATAGCGGCAGTAGTGTGGCTAATGGACTTTTCTTTCGAAAAGCTCATGACACTTATCTACACCATCTAAAAAACTTTTCTATAGCGAAAATGTCTGAGATTGAAAAAAAATGGTATGTTCTTAGAGCCATCAGTGGCAAAGAGAAGCAAGTAAAAGATTATATCGACATCGAACTTGAGAAAGGTGGCGAACTGGCTCGCTATGTA
>CAYFSY010000047.1:7658-11149 GCA_964345905.1 uncultured Paludibacteraceae bacterium
TTGTTATCCCTACCGAAAGATCTTATTCAGTACGTAAAGGCAAAAAGGTTATCAAAGAGAAAGTTTTTCTACCTGGATATGTCTTGATTGAAGTTGCACTAACTAGAGAAATATCTGGCTGGTTGCGTAATGTACCAAACGTACTTGGGTTTCTCGGCGTAAACGAATCTCCTGGCAACTATCAGCCAATTCCACTCCGTCCTAATGAGGTAACACGCCTACTTGGCACAGTAGACAGCATGGAAGAGAGTGAGGAGGAGTTGCTTGTGCCATACCTTGTAGGCGAGACCGTAAAAGTGATAACAGGACCATTTGCTGGATTCTCTGGAGTTATAGAGGAGTTGAGTGAAGAGAAACGCCGCATGAAAGTAAATGTAAAGATATTTGGTCGTAGCACACCGCTAGAGCTTGGCTTTATGCAGGTAGAAAAGGACGAATAAGCGGAATTTTAGCAATTCACAGAAATACAACACTTCGTAGTATAAAAACTGTGGAGTGTTTTTTTATACAATATTAAATATATTGTTTTGCAAAAAAGTATGTATATAATATTTTCTAATCTGATATAATTTTAGTAACTTTGCAAAACGTTATTACGGTTGGAAAATAAAAATTAACATTAAAAAATATAATAATTATGTCAGAAATTGATTGGAAAAACCTAGCGTTTGGCTATATGCCAACAGATTGCAACATCCGTTGCTCTTATAAAGATGGAAAGTGGGGCGAGCTTCGCGTTCACAAAGAGGCTACCATAGACATGTACATCTCGGCAGCAGCTCTCCACTACGGACAAGAGGCTTTTGAAGGCTTGAAGGCTTTCCGTGGAAAAGATGGTAAAGTTCGTGTGTTCCGTATCGAAGAGAATGCAAAGCGTATGCAATCTTCTTGCGAAGGCATCGTAATGGCAAAACTCCCTGTTGAAATCTTCAAAGAGGCTGTGATTCAAGCAGTGAAGCTCAACGAGCGTTTTATTCCTCCATACGAGAGCGGTGCTTCTCTTTACATTCGTCCTGTGCTTTTCGGCACTACTCCATTGGTAGGTGTTCGTCCTGCAAGAGAGTATGAGTTCATCGTGTTTGTAACTCCAGTAGGTCCATACTTCAAGGGTGGATTCAAAACCACTCCATTTATGCTTAGCCGTAAGTTTGACCGTGCTGCTCCTCTCGGAACAGGTAACATCAAGGTCGGTGGTAACTATGCTGCAGGTATGGTGGCTTCAGAGAAGGCTCACGAGCTCGGATATTCATCTGTATTCTACCTTGACTCTAAAGAGAAGAAATACATAGACGAGTGCTCTGCTGCAAACTTCTTTGCTATCAAAGGCAATACATATATCACTCCAAGCTCTAACTCTGTTCTGCCTTCTATCACCAACAAGTCTCTATCGCAGATTGCGAGTGATATGCTTGGCATGACCGTTGAGAGACGCCACATTGCAGTAGAAGAGCTTGCAGAGTTCGATGAGGCTGGTGCTTGCGGTACAGCTGCTGTAATTTCGCCAATCGAGAGAATTGATGATATTGACAATAATATCACATACAAACTCTCTAAAGACGGTGAACCAGGTGAGAAGAGCAAACTTCTCTATAACACACTTCGTGGTATTCAATACGGCGAAATCGAGGATAAGTTTGGCTGGAATACAGTTATCGAGGGAATCTAATAAATCCCAATATAAATATCAAAAAAGGTTAATCCCAGTGGGTTAGCCTTTTTTTGTGATAAATACAATATAAAAACTTATGTTTTTTGGTAAAACTCATCTAAAGATTGGTTGATGACTGAGATTTGAGGCGAAAATTTTGAATTGGCAATATTCTTTTTAGCCTCTGTGGCAGCGGCGGGGTCTATGTCTATGGCAGTAATCTGTGCTTTGGGATTGCGTTGGGCTATCATAAGGGCGAGCAGTCCCGTGCCTGTGCCGATGTCGAGCACGCTCTCCGCCTCCCCAACTCTGCACCACGAACCGAGTAGCACTCCGTCTGTGCCGACCTTCATCGGCGTCTGCTCCTGCTTTATCTCGAACTGCTTAAAACGAAAACCACCCATTATTTTACCAAAACAAAAAACTACTTTTTCATCAAAAGATTTATCTGCAACACCATATCCATAAAGACATACTTGGCATTTACGTTCTGCTCTATCTGAGCCTGAGCCAAAGCAAGTTCAGAGGCAAGCTCCTCTATGTTTCGTTCGTTGATAAAGCGAGCGAAGTTTTTTGCAAAATCGAGCTCAAGGTCGTTCATATAGATGAGTTGCGGCTCGTTGAGATTGTAGATAAAACTTTCGCGGACTCCTCGCTGTGCGTGCTGCAGGAACGCAATTTGTCCCGAACGTCCAAGTGCTACAAGTTGCTCTATCAGTGGCTCAAACATCTCTTTGAACGAAGCCTCTGTTATGCTCCATGAGGCACGCATAAGTTGCTTGAATATGCCGAAATAGATGTCTGCCACCTCGTTCCCCTCGATGTTTTTCAGAAGCAGGTTGTAGTTGCCACGCGAATTTTTTATATGATTTTCGCTGTTGGAGTCATACAGACCTGTAGCCTTTAGGTTCTCTCGTAGAGCCTCCTCCTCGATAGGCGGGAAAAATACCTGCTGAGTCCTTGAGCGGATGGTCTGCAAGAGTTCGTCTGGCGAAGAGCTGATTAGCACAAAAAGTGTCTCGCCTTGTGGCTCCTCAAGCACCTTCAGTAGCTTATTGGCACACTCCTCCTCCATTTTTTCCGCTCCCCATATTATCATGGTCTTTATATCTGCCTCAAAGGGTTTTAGAGTCAGTTTGCTGATGATGTTGTCTGCCTCGCGTGTGTAGATACGGGCAACTTTGGTTTCGTCCACCTCACGTTGCCAATCTTGCAACGACATATAGGGTTGGCTTAGAAACGCCTCTCGGAACTGCTGTATAAACTCATCTGAGAGTCCTGCGTCTGTGGATTTGCGTTTTACAACAGGGAATACGAGATGAAGGTCAGGGTGCGATAGGTTTGCAAACTTCTTACAGCTTGGGCAGATACCACAGGAGTCCTCCTCCGTAGGATTTTGGCACGAGAGATACTGAGCATACGCCAACGCCATTGGCAGAGAGCCTCTGCCGTCCTCGCCGTAGAATAGCTGTGCATGAGCCACCTTGCCACTACGAGCACCGCGTATCAGCCGTTGCTTTATATCCTCTTGTCCGATTATGTCCCTAAAAAACACTCGATTGTTATATTATTTATTCGTTTATCAACTTTCTGTATTTAATGCGTTTTGGCTCTTGGTAGCCGTCTCGTTTGAGCTTGTGCTCCTCGTATTCGGTATATGAACCCTCGAAAAAGAATACTTTAGAGTCTCCTTCGAATGCTAAGATGTGAGTGCAAATTCTATCGAGGAACCAGCGGTCGTGCGAGATAACTACGGCACAACCCGCAAAGTTGTTCAATCCCTCCTCCAATGCTCGGAGGGTGTTGATGTCGATGTCGTTGGTAGGCTCGTCGAGCAGGAGCG
>CAYFSY010000048.1:0-10910 GCA_964345905.1 uncultured Paludibacteraceae bacterium
TTAATATATTTTGCAAGTTCTACCTTAGAAAACATTTGATTTTTGGGATATTTTAGATCGAATGCTTTTTGACGCGATTTTGTAAAACCTTCTCTGCCACGTAAAGTTTTGTATTGTCCACGTGCTCGCTCAAAAAACCAGTATGTTTGCATGTTATTATCAGTCGTTATTGGAGATAATATATGACGAGATAACTTTTCAAAAGCAACTAAAATAGGATTATTTGCCGAAAAGTCTGCATCATTAACTTTGTTTTGAGTGTTAGCATAGCGAGAAATACGAGAAACAATCTCGCTGTATTGGTCAGGATTTTTAATAATTGAGAACTTTATTTGCACAAAAATATTCGAAATATCAGCCTTGTCCTTTTTTGCAGTGTTATATATTGAGGCGGTTGTCTGTCCTCCATTTACTATTTGCAAGTTACTTATTTTACGAATATAACGGTTTGTTTCATCAAGCTCCAAATGGTCGGCGGTAGCAGCAATACCATTATTGAAGGCAAAAAACATGTGTGGCTCTGTTTTGATAGTCTCACGTATGCCTTTGTTTATTTTTCCTGTGAATTGTAGAAAAGATCGTACATTTTGTTCTAGCAACCGTGCTCCATATTTCTCATAAAGTTTTGCCAAACACATCCCGGGAATTATTGCGATATATGCTTTATAATCAGGAATATCTGTTGTTGCAGCTAAGCAAGGAATTTGAAATTGCTCTCCCTCAAAATTCTCAAAATCGATTTCGATTGGGATACGAGACTGTTCTGAAATTTTATATAAGTAGTTTATATCAATTACCCGATAAAACAAATTATAGCCAGCAATAGTTGTACTAGATGAGAAGTCGCCTTTATATTCTCCGTTAGTAAGAATAACAGCATTGACTCGCACGAGATTATCTTTAAGTTCGGAAAAATTTGCCAAAGTATTGGCAAACTCAAAAATTGGCGATGATTCTGCAACCTCGTTCACATAGTCATTGTAGATGGCTTTTCGGAAAAAGTTTATGATTCGTTTTGTGGCGGTATCTATTTCTGCTTTTGGAATGGTTTTAATTTTTTCAGAATTATCAAAAATGGAGATAAATAAATCTACAGTTTCATAATTGTCGGAAATAGCATATGCGTTGATTTTGTGTTGATTGCGTGTTCCTAGTGCTTTTTCGTCATAAGCAGTAGCGGTGTTTTCAGTTTCACCTGCTTCTGCAAGCATATCAACTGCAAGGCGTGTGAATGTTTGCTCTTGTGTATCCCCTTCCTCACTTCCCGCTTGTAATGAAACAATATCTGCTATTAATGATTTATAAAATTTATTGACTTCAGTCATAATTCTTTAAGTGTCTTGAATAGTTGATTTTCAGAAACTATATATTCATTGCACATTGCAAGGATAATTGAATATTTTACATCGCTTATTCCTTTGCGTAGTTCGTTTTCCTTTATTCTCGGGAAATCGTTCTCAACTTTGTAAAATTTTTCGTTGCGTACTTGGTAAAACCTATCCTTATAAAACGGTTCATGTTTATCTAAATAGCCAGCCTCAAATAGTTTAGCATTAAAAATTGATAATGCAGGAGTGTTTTCTTCAAGTAACTTGCGAATTTCAAAAATTTTTTGGCAGAGTGTTTGTCCATTCCCGTTTGAGATTTCTACTGAAAGATGGAATAGAAATAGATTGTTAAGTAAAGTTTCGTCTAACTGTCTTTCTCCGTTAATCGTTACTTTTTGTGGGTTGTTGGTTGAAGTGGTTTTGACCTCAACAGCCCAAGTGTTACTCTGAAAATCGCGTAATGCTTTATCATTGCCAACCCAAGAGTTAAGCACACTATTAAATGTAGTATCGGATTTGGTTAAAAACTTTTGCAAAAAATGTAATTCACCGAAAAGTCCTTGTTGCTCTTCAGGTGTTAATCCTGTCGAATTGCTTTTGTCAAAAAGCATTTTCCATTTTTCTAACTGATTAATAACGGTACGACTTATTTTCTTTTCGGTATTAAGATGTATTACTGATTGTATAAGATTTTCGCATAAAGTAGCGAAAATGTCGCGGCTATCTGGATGTAAAAGCTGAATTACCAACAAATGAGAATTTGTGAAGGTGGTATCTGCCAACAACATTACTTTTAGCTCTCGTAAGTTATTAAAAGACGAAGTATCAATGTGTGTCTTGTTGCTGAAAGTAAAAGCTATTCCATAATACTTCTCTGGGTATTGAAAAATACCGTAAATGTGAGTTTGTCCTTCGCTTGTATATAGGCGTTTAACCAACCCAAAGTTTTTTTCTTCTTCTAATGTTTTCCAAATTTCAGAAATATGATTATTGTTCATCGTAAATATTATCGTTTTCGGTATCAAATAAATCTTCAGTATCTGCAAATTCTGCAACCTGATTTACAGTATATGAAATAGCCATGTTAGAAATACTATTTGGAAAGGAAATAGCGAAACCAATAAAAGGCTCATCTGCTTTGCTGTACGAAATCGTGCCACTTTGTATATTATCTTGTTTATCCTTAACATTTGCACTTTCAGGATTAAGCGGATAAATCAGCAAAAGTGGATTTGTATGAGGTCGAAACTCCTGACGTACAATTTCGGGTGCAGGATAATCTTTGTCCCAAACTTTGTTTAAATCTGCTTTTCGCGTACGTGTCCGCTCTAAAGCTTGACTTATCAAATCTTCGTTTAAATCAATAAATTCATCAGTTTGATTTCCGACAATGTGATTTTTACGAATGTAGTAAGTGTTCCAATTTGTATCGTCGGCACGGTTACGGTCAAAACACCCTGCTTGTACACCATTTGAAAACGTATGCTGTACTGCTGACCGGTTTTTATTCATTACAACTACACTCCAAGAGGTTAATTCGCCTATTGTAACAAGGTTTTGAATATAATTACTAATCATTTCTAAATCTACTTTCTTTAGACTATCGGCAACTTTAAATTTTGAAAGATAATCACAAACATCATCGGGCGAAACATCGCGCCACAAATAGTTGCTACCTTTCTTTTCCGGAGTTCCTTGTGCTGAAATAAAATCGTCGGTTGCAATTAAATTTCTTTTCTTAATTCCTTTATCCATTGGCAATTGATAGGTTTCTATCAATCTGCCTGCCCACGACACAGCAATTTGTTTTGTGTATCGCATTTTTGAAATAGAGGTAATTTGCAGGCAGCCGGGGTGAGTGCGGACTTTCAAAGCATAATTATCAGGTGTTCCTCCTGATTCTGCCAAATAATTAAACTCGGCTCTTAGCTCTTCGCTTGCAATAGTAATGTGTCTAAACCATTCATTCAGTTCTTCGCTAGTGAAAAGCCGACATAAATCTACATATCCGGGGCGGTAGCCAAACCAACGTCCCATTTGCATCAATGTATCGTACATTTTCGAGGCACGCAAAAAATAACTTACCGACAGCCCTTCCAAAGTCAAGCCGCGCGAAAGTTTGTCACCACCGATAGCGATTACCGAAATTCCATTTTTCTCGTTTTCGTAGTAAGTCAGACAGTCTCCTGAAGTTCCGTTAATTGATTTTACTTCAATCTTTTGTACGGCTTTATATAGTAACGGTTTTATCTCTTTCCACGAATGAATTTTTAAACTTTTGTCAATATTACCGAATTTGGATTGCTGAATTTCTGTTGTAATCGTTTTGTAGGACTTGTAATTTGCTGTATCTTCTTCTAAAATTCTGCGAAATTCTTCATAAATAGCTTTGTCGCCTGCTTCAATTTCGTGTTTGTAGTAGTTAAAAAGTTGTTCAACCAACTCTTTTATATGGTTTTGCCATATCTGAAAACGCGAAACGTGAATGAGCATTGAATTATGTTTTGTTGCTTGACCTCTGGCAATTCTGATGGCACAAGTAATAATGAAGCATTTTAACGCTGTTTTTAGCGACTCCGGTATGTCACTGAATGTTGGCTTATCATCATCTTTTTTGTGACCCTGTGGTATAAAGAAATCATAATCTTTTATAGGACAAACTATTGGCAGTAAATCGTTATTTGTATCGTCTGGAATTATTGAAGTGCCGAAAACCTTTTCGGGACCAATATAATTTGTCGGAGTGGGAAGGTTAATAATAAAATCACGCGGAAACAAATCGTCCTCGTTTTGCGGA
This sequence comes from uncultured Paludibacteraceae bacterium, assembly GCA_964345905.1. Lineage (GTDB taxonomy): Bacteria > Bacteroidota > Bacteroidia > Bacteroidales > Paludibacteraceae > F0058. Next base: position 4,126 of record CAYFSY010000048.1, read on the forward strand.
ATAAATATATTCGCAAATGGCGTAGCCGTATAACCAACATAGGCAGAACGGTTAAACAGCGAAATAATTTTGCAAATATTTTTGTTTATCGTTGTCGGGTCTAACTCTTTGCGATTAGTATTAATTGATGCGTTATCAGCCTCATCATCAATAATCAGCAAAGATTTATTTGTGATTTTATTGTTTGTTGCTTGTGTTTGCAGCCAACTGCACAAGCGTCTTAAAACAGAGGCATTTTTCTTTACAACCAGAATAATGGGCTGTGGCGCATTGAAATTAAAACCTGCTGTATTGACTGCGTTTTTTGTAAAATCCCCTTTATCCAAACTCGTTGTATATGAATTTGCAATAGCGTTTTCAAAGCCCGGGATAAGTCCAACTCCGATTTTTGTTGTCTTATTCATTGTATAGGCTCTTTCATACTGCGTATCGAAACCCAAAAAACCTTCGTCTATGCGATTTTGCGTTTGGCTGCGGAGATTATTGTGAATACCAGCTAACACTACAATCATATTGAATCCCGCATCAGCAGCTTTGCAAATCAGCCCAGTATAATTGGCTGTTTTGCCTGATTGTACATGTCCTACAACAAGTCCTTTTTTTGATATTTGAATTTCAGAGAGTTGTGGATTGAAAAGTTTGTCAAGTATTTTGTCGGTAAGTTCGTCCAATTGCAAAATTACGCTCGGTGCAAACTTCTTTTGTTTTTCTAAATATTCTGCATAGCGTGTCCAAAACTCCCATTTTGATTTTTTATTTGCCCGAAAATCTTTCAGCCAAGGTTCGCGGCGTTCTCTGCCTTCCAAAATTTGAAATGTATCAATCTTCACACTATACATTGAAAGCAAATCATTTTTCAACTTTACAGCATCAATTTCGGGATAAAGCATTTTAGTTTTGGCAACAGCTTCATCTATCTCGCTATCTGCAACACTTGCTTTTCTGCCAATTATACTCTGGCATATTTCTATCGCTACTTGGTAATTATCACTCATTTATAGTTGCTCAATTAAATCTTCATAATTATTAAACGGCTCTTGTGTTTTTAATAAAGCTTTTGCTTGTGCAGGCGTTTTGCCTTGTGTAATTTGATTGTTGTACATCAATACAAGTACCTCTTTTATCAGGTTTGTATCAACATCGGAAAATGGTGTTTTTTGCGTTTCTTCGCCCTGCGCTTCGTTAATGTAAATTGTTTTTGTCGGGATTGCTTCTTCTAAAAACTTCAGCAGTTTTTCAATCGCTTGTTCTGGTTTTTCTTTTGCAAAGTCTTTCAAATCCTGAATCATTAAATGCTTACGATTAACCACAAACGACCATTTATTATCCCTTTTCTTTTCAAGCCAAAGCGGTTGAAAATTCTGTCCGGCTCGCTGTCTCAAAATTTTGCCTCTGTGTCGGTAAACTTCGCTGCCAATGGAACGTACTGATTTTGCATAGGCTCTTAATTGTTCCTGACAAGCAATTGGAGGATATGCTTTAGACTTTTTAATGTCAATCTGCCACTCTGTATCAAGTTTATTCGGTAAATCAATCTGTATGCGTACCAATTTGTAATGTTCTTCCTTGCGGAACAATCCTAACCAATCGCCTGCCAACAATAAGCGTTTGCCACGATAGACATAAAAACCCTGCTGTGCAGGGTAACCAAGCATTCCTTCTGCTTTTTTGTATGCTTGTTCAGACGAAAAATTATTTTTGTGAGGTAAAACATAACCTTTCATTCTTACACCACCGTTTATGCTTTCAGTAGGCTGTTCCTGCATTTTGCTTTCATTAGGACAAAACGGATTCCATGCTGTAATTTCATGTTCGCCCCAAAAAATCTTTACCGTTTTGTCCTCGATAAATCTGTGAAAAGTCATTGCAATATGATTTTTCACTTTATCCAAAGAATCGGAAAATTTACGTTTGGCGTTATCGTCTGTTTCTGCTGTCTCTGGTGGTAAAACTCTATCTAAATCTGACCATACAACAAGCGTTCCCGACAATAAGCTATCCAGCTCTTCTTTAAATTCTTCTGGTATCCACTGTAATAGTTCCCATTTGTCTCTTTGAGCTACATAATCTAAATCCCACGACCAAAAGGCGGGACTTTCATTTCGGCGTTTGCTTAATACGGAAAGTTTGCGACATTGAGAAAATGAGGCAGTTTTTAAGCCCAATCCAAAACGTCCCAAGTCAGTTTCGGAGCGGTCGGACAGAGGGTTTTGTGCACCCGGTCGCATTGCTTGGATTATTTCATCACTATTCATTCCATCTCCATCATCTTTAATGGTAATAATGGATTTACCACCTCGCCAAATTCGATTTAAATATATATATCGTGCATTGGCAGAAATTGAGTTATCTATAATATCAGCAATTGCTGTTTCGAGATTGTAGCCAATAGCCCGAAATGTTTCTATCATTGAAGCTGCTTCTGGGGTTGCTTGTGCTTTTTTATATTCATTATAATTCATAGGTTAGTTGCTTTTTTAATTCTTCTGCTATTTTATGTGCCAAAACTACAGGGACAGCATTTCCTATTTGCTTGAAGGCTGAAGTTCGACTTCCTTCAAAAAAATAATCATCAGGGAATGATTGTATTCGAGCCGCTTCCCGAACAGTTATCGAGCGTACATTTTCAATTGTTGGATTGCTTGTTGGATATATGTAATAGTGTCCGTCCATTGCTATATGTGCGACAACGGTATGACTACATCCATTGGGGTCAACAACCTGAAATCTGTTGAGAAATGATTGTGTGTTTTTATGTTTTTGAAGTTCTGGTGGTAATTCTGCGTAGTTAATTCGCTTGCCTTGTTGCCATAACTTTATTGCACGGCGGTATATTTCTCTGTCCGTTGGGTTGTTTGGTCTTGCTATGTGTTGAGTTGTAAAATCAAACTCTTTGTTTCGTATTCCAGATTTATTTAAATATTCCATTTCTGAAAGTGGCTTTGTATATTTGACAGGTTCATATAGAAGTCCCTCTCCATGCTTTCGTTCTGGTAAATCAATAAACAAATCCTTCAAAGTTTGATATTTGTTTTTTTCTTTATGAAGTTTAGGATAATGAAAGTTTGTGTGATTGCCATTAGAATCATATTCTCTCCATCCTACAATGATAACGCGTTGACGATTTTGTAATACCCCATGTTCAGAAGCAACTTGTACTTCTACTTTCATTTCGTATCCAATTTCTTTAACTAAACGAGTCAAATCTCTTAATGGTTCTCCTTTTTTTGCAGTGCGGATACCTAACACATTTTCAAACACAAACATCCGTGGTTGATAACGCTTCAAAAACAACACATAATACTTATAAAGATCATTGCGTGGATCATCCTCTACTGCTTTTCCCATTCTTGCCCTACCAGCAACGGAATAAGCTTGGCAAGGCGGACCTCCAATAATTATATCAACTGCTTTTTCACCTTTTAGTGCATCAACTTTTGTAAATATATCATTTATTGTTTCTTCTCCAATGGCTTCTTGAATAATAGTATTTATTACCTCATCTGGTACTTTTGCCCAGAGTTTAGAGCCATCCTCCTTTTCTTTTTTATTGTATAAATAATCTTTGTATTTACATAGTTGGTTATTTTCTCTAAGCCAATGGAAGGCGGCGCGAGTTTTTAAAGTATCACAAGCGTTTTTATCCATTTCTATGTGAGCTAATGGAGTATATCCAGATCGGACGAATCCTTCAGAAAGACCGCCTGCACCAGCAAATAAATCTATAAAATTCAAGTTACACACAATGACCCCAAATTACATAAAACTGACCCACAAAGATAATGTTTTTTTTGAATATTATTGGTTTTTTTACGGATAAAATAATATTGAATCTCAAAAAAAGCCTGACAGTCAATAGACATACAGGCTTTTCGTTATTCGTACCCAGAGCCGGGATCGAACCGGCATGGAAGTGAATCCACTGGTGTTTGAGACCAGCGCGTCTACCAATTCCGCCATCTGGGCAAGGAGATTTAACAAATGAGGTGCAAAGGTAATACTTTTTTTTGAATTGCCAATTAATTTTTTGTACTTTTGCCGAAAAATATCTATCTTAGTTTTTTCAAAAAATGGCAGATAATATATTCCTTTTAGGTTTTATGGGGAGTGGAAAGTCCACCATTGGCTCGCTTTTGGCAAAGAGGCTTGGTCGCAGGTTTATAGATTCTGATGTGGCTATTGCTGATAGGCTTGGAGTCTCTATATCAGAGACTACTTCGAAGCGAGGCGAGAGCTTTTTTCGCCAGCAGGAGCGTGAGTTTCTGGAGAGCCTTGAGCCACGGCATAGCCTTGTAGTTGCCTGCGGAGGCGGGATGCCTTGCTTTCAAGACAATATGAATATAATAAATAGTTTAGGAGTTAGTGTATTTCTTGATGCATCTGTAGATACACTTATCGGCAGGCTAGGTGAGAATCCCACAGAGGAGCGATTTCTACTAAAAAATCTTAGCGGAGAGGACTTAAAAGAGTTTATCCAAATCAGGCTCGCAGAGCGGGAAAAGTTTTACCACCAATCTACTTTCAGAGTTGCCAACAACGGAGCGAAAGAGGATTGCTTGGCAGAAATCCTGAGGCTTCTCGAGGAAAAATAAAAATGCTCCTCAGTGGAGCATTTTATTGCGGAAAGAGAGGGATTCGAACCCCCGGTACGACGTAATGCGTACACCGCATTTCGAGTGCGGCTCATTCGACCACTCTGACATCTTTCCTTAGTCAGGAGGTTTTTCAGGGTGCAAAATTACAATTTTTATTGAAAAGATGTACTCTTTGTACTAAAAAAATACTAAATTTGCTGGCAATTAAATTATTTATAAAACATCAAAGAGAAATGAAAAAATTAACATCTTTATTTGTTGTGCTGATAGTGGCACTTGGAGCATTGGCTCAGAACTCTGACGAGCCTCAAATGGTAAAACCCACAGAGCGTGTTACAAGACACACATATCCCATAGGTGTAGGTTATGAAGGGCTAGTAGGCTCGCCTGTAAGAATAAAGTTTAGAGATGGCAGTGAAAAACAGGGGTATCTTAGAAGTGGCTTGTTTGATGCACAGATGTCTATTATAGCAGGAAGGAGGATAGCAAAGACAAAATTTCTTACAAATCCAGCGACATCGAGTATATGAAGGTTGATTTGCCAGAAGGATGGGATTTTGACTCTCTGACATTTGAGCCTGTATTTAACCTACAAGATGGGGCTACTCTGACCAAGGCGAATAAGGATTTTAGAGACAAAAAGCGAGCCGAATACCTTATGCTGCGTGTCTATAACGGCAAAAACATCAAAGGATACATAAGACCGTTTTATGAGTCACGTGGCGCCGGCTACATGAATACTACTAACAGCAACATTTATGCAATCAAATATCTAGACCAAGACTACTACATCCCATATTGCATGAATATGATTGCTACAAAGGGCTCTATGAAGTATTTCTTCAAACGCTATTTGCCCGATTTTCCAGAGCTGCTGGATATGATAAAGAGTGGCGAAATAAAAGTAAAAGAGTTTCAGCGCAATCACACTGTGTTGATGTATTATATCGATAAAATTTTAGAGGATAGAAAAGGCAAATAACTTTTTCACTCAAAAAAAGACAATAAAAAATGCAGAGGAGAGAGACTGTTTCTGTTCGTGTGGGAGAGGTAGGCATAGGCGGTAGCAACCCCGTTCGTGTGCAGACTATGACCAATACAGATACCAACGATATCGAGGGTTCTGTAGAGCAGGTAAAACGCTGTGTGGAGGCTGGAGCCGAGCTCGTGAGGCTCACTACGCAGGGGGTGCGTGAGGTGGAGAGTTTGGCAAAAATCAAACAAACGCTTCGTGAGCAGGGTTGTATGGTGCCGCTCGTGGCAGATGTGCACTTTAGCGCTGCTGTGGCTATTCGTGCCGCCGAGGTAGCCGATAAGGTTCGCATCAATCCTGGAAACTTCATCAAGCCAATCCGCAGAGAGTCAGCTGACTACACTGAGGAGGAGTTTGAGCGAGAGCGCCAGGAGCTGAGGGCTAAAGTGTTGGAGTTTCTTGATGTCTGTAAAAAGCATAGCACGGCTGTCCGCATTGGTGTAAACCATGGTTCCTTGGGCGAAAGGATGATGAACAGATACGGAGATACGCCACTCGGAATGGTCGAAAGTTGCCTGGAGGTGCTTCGCTTATGCAGAGAGGCGGAGTTTGACCAAGTGGTGATTTCGCTGAAGTCGTCTAATACGGTGATGATGATTGAAACCGTAAAGTTGTTAGTAGAAAAGATGGATGCCGAGGGCTTCCACTTTCCACTACACCTTGGAGTAACAGAGGCAGGCGAGGGTGATGACGGACGTATTAAATCGGCTATCGGCATTGGTTCGTTGCTTGCTATAGGCATTGGCGATACTATCCGTGTGTCACTTTCTGAGGCGCCAGAGGAGGAGATACCTGTGGCATTTGCTATCTTGCAAGCTACGCGTAGTCGTATTACCAAGACGGAATATATCTCCTGCCCCAGCTGTGGACGCACTATGTTCGATATTCAGCAGGTTGTCCGCGATGTCAAGCAAGCCACTTCGCACCTTGTAGGACTTAAGATTGCCATAATGGGCTGCATCGTAAACGGACCAGGCGAAATGGCTGATGCAGATTATGGTTATGTAGGAGCCGGACGTGGTAAAGTCTCGCTATATCGAGGCAAGATCTGTGTGGAAAAAAATATTCCTGAGGAGGATGCAATTCATAAATTGCTCGAAATTATTGAGGCTGATAAGGCAAGAATATCCAAATAAATTGAAGAAACGCTGGCTACA
>CAYFSY010000049.1:0-7884 GCA_964345905.1 uncultured Paludibacteraceae bacterium
AGGGGTGAGGAATACAAGCTCAGTTTGGTAGTTCTGATACATTGTCTGTAGCTCGGTCTGCATCGCCTCAATCTCTTTTTGCCATTTCTGCGAAAGCTGACCAAGTTGGTCGTTTGCAGCCTCATATTGTGGTATGCTACTTAGGATATAATCCATATCTACCACTACCACTCTTTGTGCATTCATCACTGTTGCCGAAGCAACGATAGCAACTATTAATACCAATAACTTTTTCATACTATTCTAATTTTTATTTCAATAAAACACTTATTTAGATTTGTTTTAGCTTATTTGGTTTAATTACTTTGGGTTAAAACTCCTGACCGAGTACAAATGTAAATTGGCTACCGCTACGAGCTGTAGAGCCAAACGGTTTGTCGAAGCCATATCCCCAGTCGATTCCAAGGAGTCCAAACATTGGCAGGAACACACGAAGACCTACTCCTGCAGAGCGTTTTAGCTCAAACGGATTGAATTGCTTGAATTCGCTCCAGCAGTTTCCTGCCTCCACAAAAGCCAAACCCCATAGAGCAGTAGTCCCCTGCATCAGGATTGGGTAGCGGAGCTCCATTGTCATACGAGTGTATAGGTTTCCGTTTGAGGTGCGAGTTGTTGGGTCTATAGGAGTAAGCGAGCCGCTTGTGTAGCCACGCAGTCCTATAGTTTCTGTGCCGGGAGCAGTATAGCCACTCATGCCGTCTCCGCCCACATAGAACTTCTCGAAAGGAGAGCGCTTATATTTGTTGTAATAACCAACGAAACCGTATTCTAAACGCGCCATGAGCACAAGCTTTTCATCTCGAGTGAGTGGCACAAACATTTTTCCAGAGAACTTCCATTTGTGATACTCAATCCAGCGACGAGTCTCTTCTGCTGACATCTTGCTATAGTCCTTACCTGTGAATAGAGAGTAGGGTGGTGTAAGATTCAGCGATAGCGTAAAAGTAGAGCCCTTGCGAGTGTATATCGGGTTGTCGATAGAGTTGCGTTGCAGGGTAAATCCTAGTGCAAGGTTGTTTGATATACCATCTGAGAATCCAAAATAGTAGTCGTACCAATTTTTCAGACGGTAGTGTTGATAAGATATATCTGAGTAGAACGAGAAATAGTCGTCTGGCCACTTAAGTCTTGTGCCAATTCCTACGGAAGCACCAAGAGTCATCATGCGAGTGCCTGTGTCGTATTCGTATGTGTAGCCAGTGTTGTCCATTCCGTAGTTGTAGCCATAGTAATAAGCCAGATGTTCGTTCAAAGCCTCTCTGTATCGCTCGCTTAAGCCTGTCTGTATGGCGTAATATACACTCATCGATAGAGAGTTTGGTCGCTTGCCACCAAGCCATGGCTCAAGGAAAGATATGCTGTAGTTTTGATAGTATTTGCCGTTTACCTGTGCCCTCAGGCTAAGAGTCTGTCCTTCGCCTTGAGGAACAACGCGATACATGTCTTTTTTAAAGAGATTTTGTATTGCAAAGTTGGTAAACTTAATTCCAACAGATACAACGGGTCCTTGAGGCGATACGCCTGCCGAGAACTCAAACTGATCTGATGACTTAGATTCTAGGTTATAGACAATATCTACAGTGCCATTTTCTAGATCTGGCTGTATAAGGTCGTTGTGATATAGTTTCTCTTCATTGAATAGTTGTAGTTGAGCCAGGTCTCTGAGAGAACGCATAAGGTCGTTTTGTGAATAGACCTCACCCGGACGAGTGCGTAGTTCGCGACGGATAACGTGTTCGTAAACACGATCGTTACCGTTGATTATTACCTTATTTATTGTGGCTGGCTTACCTTCGAATAGGCGGAATTCGAAGTTGATAGTGTCGCCTACGATGCTCGACTCTACAGGGTCAACTTGTGCAAAGAGATAGCCATTGTCGCGATAGAGAGACATTACAGCGTCCTCGTCTTGATTCAAACGCTTGTCGAGTTGCTGTTGGTTAAAGACATCGCCTTTTGAGAGTCCTAGATAGTTGTTCAGCACAGCCGTAGGGTAGAGTGTGTTGCCACTCCAAGCCAGATCGCCGAAGTAGTACTTTTTACCCTCATTAACCTTTATGTAAATATCTACACGAGCAGAGTCTACACGGACAACGCTGTCGCTTACAATTTCCGCATCGCGATAACCTATCTCGTTGTATTTTTCTATGATAGAGTTTTTGTCGTTTTGGTAGCTTGAATTGACAAATTTTTTGCTTTTGAATATATTCCAAAGCACAGGACGATTTGTCTTCTTCATAGCCTTATCAATTTTGTGTAAAGAAAGCGCCTCGTTGCCCTCCACGATGATTCGGCGAACCTTTAGCTTTTCGCGACGGTCGATGGTGATGTCGAGTTGCACCAAACCCTCTTCGACCTTTGTTTGAGCAATCTCTATAAGTGGATTTTCGTAGCCTTTTTCTGAAAAATAATCTTTTATACGAACTTTTATTCTATCAAGGAGATCGGCACTTAAGATAGTGTTTTTGCCGATTCCGAGCTTCTCTTGGATATCCTCTTTTTCAGAGTTTTTTATACCTAAGTAATTTACTTCGGCAATCTTTGGACGCTGTTTTAGATGAATGTTGAGCCAGATGCTATCTTGAGTTGCCTTGTCTGCATATATCTGAACATCAGAGAAGTAGCCCTGCTTCCAAAACTTTTTAATCGCATCTGAAATTTTATTTCCCGGCACGGTAATCTTATCACCCACAGATAGCCCAGAGAAGCCAACGATGATGTAGTTTTCGTATGTCAGATCGCCTGTTACGGCAATGTCGGCAATTGTATACTCTTTAGGAGACTCGTAGTCCATGAGCTCTACGGCTGTAGTGTCTTGTGCAAAAGCGTTCACAGACGCGATTGTAAGCAGTAGAAGGGTGTATGTTAGTTTTTTATAAAATGTCATTTTTCAATGCAAAAATGGATTTAGAAATTAAGATTTTTTTACCTGACTTACCTGTTCGCTTGTCTGTCCGAAACGGCGTTCGCGATGCTGGAAGTCGTAAATTATTTGATAAAACTCCTCTTTCGAGAACTCTGGCCAAAAGGTTTTCACAAAGAAAAACTCTGCGTAAGCCGATTGCCAAAGCAGGAAGTTGGATATTCTGATGTCGCCCCCAGTGCGTATTACGATGTCTGGGTCTGGTATTTGATGAGTGTTTAGGTGCTCTTTTATGGTGTTTTCGTCGATGTCCTCGAGGCGTAGGTTGCCCTCCTGCACAGAGCGAGCTATCTGCTTTGTCGCCTCTGTTATCTCCCAACGTGAGGAGTAGCTTAGTGCCAACACCAGCGAAAGTCCTGTATTTACGCTTGTCTCTGCAATGCAATTGTTTAGTTTTTCGCGGACATCCTCAGCCAAACGCATGGTGTCGCCAATTACAAGCAGTCTTACGTTGTTTTTATGAAATGTGGGAGTCTCTTTCTCGATACTCTCCACGAGTAGCCGCATTATATATTGTATCTCCTCCTCCGGACGATTCCAATTCTCCGTAGAGAAGGTGTAGAGCGTAGGATACTTTAAGCCAAGCTCCACAGAAGCCTCTGTAATACGGCGAACGGTCTTGATGCCATTGGTATGACCAAAAGTGCGGTCGAAACCCTTCTGTTTCGCCCACCTGCCGTTGCCGTCCATCACTATTGCGATATGGCTTGGAAGTTGCTCTAAATTTATATTTTCTTTATACACTTGTCAATCAGATAGTTGAACTAAACTTTTCGCTTTTTTTTAGTATCCGTAGTAGAAGTAGTTTTTACGTCCGTCTTTACAATTTGGACAAATCTCCCAGAAGTTGAAAGATATGTAGATACCTGCTGTAGAGTACCAGTCGTTGTTGTTCCACATTCCTTGCTCCTGATTCAGAGGGTTATCTATTAGGTCGAAATTGTCGTTCCAAAGGGTTTTCTGCATGCTCCAAAACATACCAAGATTCAGACGGTTTGTTACGCTCCACTTCACTCCCAAGCCAAAAGGCAAGATTGGAGCCACGCCGTCGTTGAAATAAGCTCCGCCTACACCCACAAATATGTATGGCGACACGCGTGAAGCGTTTGGCTCAAGCGACATCGCTCCGAAGTTAAAGAAGTTGAACTCCGCCATGAGAGCCAAATCCCCAAAGGTTGTGATGCGGTCGCCTTCGTTTTCGAACTCGCCGATTTTCGCCTGTCCTACGGTTCCTTGTAGCTTCAGCTCCCAATATCCGTTGAACTTATATTTTGCAAAAAGTCCAGCTGCTGGTCGCGTGCCTTTGAATAGCTTCTCGTTGGCATCGCCAAGATAGAAGCTACCACCACCGAACAAACCAGCCTCCATATAGTAGTGAGACCACTTATATTTTTGTGCAGACATGTTTGGCACAATAGCCAATAGTGCTACCAAAGCGATAAATATTGCCTTTTTTCTCATGATACAAACCCGTATTTTTTGAATAACAATTGCACTTATAACTTAAGTGCGTTCCAAACAAAACTAACCGCAAAGATAGTCATTTTTCTGCAAACGGATAACTATTTAACGAAAAAATGGTAAAATTTGCCTCTGCTGATTAAGTTCTGCGGGAAAATCTGCTGAAAAAATCTTAACTTTGCGGGGATAAAGTTTTTTGTATAAAAAGCAATGAGAAAAAAGTTTTTGTTCAGATTGATAGTGTTGATGTTGGTTTTTTGTTCCTGCCAGGGAGAGAATCCAATTCCCGACTATCCTGTGAACTTGAAATTCAACATCACGATAGACGCACCCGAACTCGCTGCCTTCGGTGGCTACAAAGAGTTCACAGCGCCTGCCAATGCTACTCAGAGGTTGGGTTATGGTGGCGTGTTGGTCTCTCACTCGATTGAGGATAAATATTTTGCCTTCGACCTCTCTTGTCCTACGGAGCATTCGCCTACTACGCGGGTGCGTTGCAACAACTTGGGGATTGCCACCTGCGACAGCTGCCACACCACCTACTACGTGGCAGACGGCAACGGCTTTGTACAGAGCGGCGAGGGTAGGCATGCTTTGAAAAAATATAGCGTTTACGTGGACGCCTCGCTTGGTAATATAATCGTTGTAAACTAAAAGAGAAAGAGTATGACTACTATTGATTATTTTTTGCTTCTGCCAATAGGATTTGGATTGATATACGGCTTCTTTAGAGGGTTTTTCAAGGAGCTTGCAGGGGTGATATGCGTGCTGATAGCGATTTTTGTTGCTCGCTATTTTGGCGAATTTGTGGCGATACTGCTATCTAATTTGTTGGGAATAAACAGCCAAATAACCAAGCCGATAGCCATGATAATCCTCTTTGTAGCGACAATTTTTGCAATAAAACTTTTGGCAACAGCTCTCACAAAACTTTCGGAGATACTTTGGGTGGGTTGGCTCAATAAAATTTTAGGAATGCTCTTTGGCGGACTGAAGTGGCTACTGATAGTAAGCGTGGTGGTAAATTTTCTTTCGTTTTTTTATACAAAAACACACATGGAGGAGAGAAATAAGTTGGCACAATCTCGCTTTTACAAGCCGATTGAGGGTGCTTTGAGCAACATTGTGCCGCTACTGAGGTTTGCGGAGTTTAAGCAACCAGAAAATCAAGAAAATTTAGAATCGGAAAATGATGAATAAAAAACATAAAATCGCCGTATTCGCCTCAGGCAACGGCTCCAACTTCGAGGCAATATGCCAAGCCGCAGTAGATGGCAAGATAGAGGCGGAGGTATCGCTCTTAGTTTGCGACAAGCCTCAGGCGTTTGTGATAGAGAGAGCAAAAAAGTTTGGGGTAGCAACCCACGTGCTCGAACCAAAAAACTTTGCTTCAAAAACCGACTACGAAAAGCGGATAGTAGAGATTTTAGATGAAAATAGAGTGGATTTGGTCTGCTTGGCAGGATATATGCGGATTGTAGGCACTACGCTTTTAGATAGCTGCCAAGGCAGAATCCTCAACATCCACCCCGCACTGTTGCCAGCATTCAAAGGAGCAACAGCCATAAAAGATGCTTTTGAGTTTGGCGTAAAGGTCTTTGGAGTAACGGTTCATTTGATAGACTCTACCGTAGATGGTGGCACAATCGTGAGCCAACGAGCTTTTGAGTACAACGGTGGTGATATTGCAGAGGTGGAGGAGCGGATTCATAAAATCGAGCACGAGCTTTTCCCAGAGGCTATAAACATTTTATTATCAAGATTATAAATTAAAAAAACACAATAAAGGATATGACAATTTTTGATAAAATTTCAGAGGACATAAAAAAAGCGATGCTCGCACAAAACAAGGTTGAGCTTGCCGCATTGCGAAACATCAAGAAGGAGCTACTCGAAGCCAAAACCTCAAAAGAGGCTGCGGGAGAGCTTACAGACGAGATTTCTATGAAGGTAATCTCCAAAATTGTAAAGCAAAACAAAGATGCTGCCTTGGTGTTCAGAGAGCAGAATAGACCTGATTTGGCGGAGGAGTACGAGGCTCAAGCCGAAGTCAGCAGTCGCTACCTGCCTGCACAGATGTCTGAGGCAGAGGTGGAGGCGGCTCTAAGAGAGATTGCCACTGAGGTCGGTGCCACAACGGTAAAGGAGCTTGGCAAGCTTATGGGTGTAGCCTCTAAACGCTTGGCAGGCAAGGCTGATGGTCGCCTGATAGCTGCAAAAGCTAAGGAGATTTTAGTGTAATATAGGGATATTATTTGAATGATTTATAGAGACGAACCTGTGAGTTTGTCTCTTTTTTGTAAAAAAACAGGGGCGAATCATCTTCGCCCCTACTTTCAATATAAATTATTAACTTACAAAACAATTACCGTTTTACAATCAGACGCTCTACACGGTTGATGTCTTTCGATACGATCCGTACGATATAGGTGCCGTTGGCAAAAGCTGACACATCTACCACCGCTCTGCCTGTTGCGGCAGGGATAGGGTAGCTACCTACTGCTTTACCTTGCATATCGTAGATTGTAGCAATAGCGTCAGAGTTCAAGCCATCGACAGAGATATTTGCCTCATCTCTTGCTGGATTTGGATAGATAGCTACTACCTGAGTAACGTTCTCGATACCTGTAGATATGGTAGTAAAGCTCTTCTCCTCTCCATAAATCTTATTTTCACCAACTTTGACGTAAGCTCTGAATGTGTAGCTTGTACCAGAAGCTATGTCAGATAGGTTTGCGTTAAAGGTATTGCCTATGCTTGCAGAAAGCAATTCGGTGTAAGTACCGCCAGTTGTCAGCTTCCACTCAAAGCCTTTTTCAGCTATCACGTCTGCTCCCGGAGCCACTACGCCGTTAAGCGTTGCGGTACTCTGAGTGATGTTTGTAGCATCGCCTGTAGTAACTGTTGCTGGAACTGGAACAGCTAAAGTGGTAAAGCTCTTTTCAGAACCGTAAACCTTAGTGCTACCAACTTTAACGTAAGCTCTGAATGTGTAGTTTGTGCCGGCAGCTATTCCTGTAAGGTCTGCTGTAAACGTATTATCAGAGCTTGCAGAAATCAATTCGGTGTAAGTTCCTCCTGTAGTCAGTTTCCACTCAAAGCCACGTTCTGAGATTACATCTGTACCCGGAGCAACTGAGCCGTTAAGCGTTGCAGAGGTCTGAGTAATAGATGTAGCATCGCTTGTAGTAACTGCTGCTGGTACAGGTGTGCCACATACGTAAGTCCCTGTAGTAGCAGGTATATCTACATCTCCAGAAATATACTTTACACTCCAATTTTTGTCTAAAGCATTCTGTTTATTGGTTGCTAGCACCAATGCATGTGACGCATCTGATGAGTCAAACAGAGGGTATATCATTGCATTATCGGCGGGTAACCTTTCAGGCAAAGCACAGTATATATTGTCTATTGCCTGAGTTGAGAAGTTATTTCCTCTGCAATCTAAATATCTCAACTCTGTATTGGCACTTATATCCAAAGAGGTAAGCGAATTGAGT
>CAYFSY010000049.1:7894-10869 GCA_964345905.1 uncultured Paludibacteraceae bacterium
GTCTGCAATACAAACTTCTCAACGAGGTGTTATTTGAAACATCTACTCCCTCTACTTTGGCATAATTGCTACCACAATCAAACATTGATATATTTCCATATACCCTCATTGTAGTAGCTTGTGCAAAGTATCTGTGGTAGCCAGACCAAGTTGCATTCACAGTAATAGTCTTGCTATATGTGCCACTCTCTACCTTTATCAGTGTGTTTGCAGCATCAGCCATGATGTCAAGACTTATCGAATCGCCCTGAGTAACTGTAAGCTCTATCCAGCGAGACATATTTACCGTAGGAGCCATAGTTGTAAATGTCTTCTCCTCTCCGTAAATTTTTGTAGTACCAACTTTAACGTAAGCTCTAAAGGTGTAACCTGTAGAAGCGGTCAAGCCTGTGAGGTTTGCAGTGAAGGTGTTGTTTGTACCTGAGTAAACCGCATCTACATAAGTACCGCTTTCGGTCTCTTTCCACTCGAAGCCACGCTCTGCGATTACATCTGTACCCGGTGCCACTACGCCGTTGAGCGTTGCAGAGTTATGGGTGATAGCGGTAGCATCGTTTGTAGTAACTGTAGCAGGAACATGCAGACGAATATCTATGTCATCGATATAGAAACTAAGCATATCCGCATCACTTATAACGTGTATAGCGATATTATAGTTACCACCAGTAGATGGAGAGGTAAACACCACTGAGTAATCTGTATGAGATGTAGTCATATTGTCCACCAACAGCAACTCTTGAGTAAAGCTTGCAGGAGATGTACCTTGTCCAAACATAATCTTAAACTTCTCTGGATAAGCACTGCTATGTCTTTTTGCAGATACCTTCACTTTTACCTGAGTGTTTGCTGGCATAGTGATAGATGGAGAGATAAGCCAGTCATTAGCTGCATTTAATGAGCTAAAGGTGTATTTCATACAAGCTGGAGATGTGTTTCCACTAGTAGTATCTCTTGTAAATGTCCTACTATCGCTATTGGCATCTACGATAGTCCATTGGTCGTATGCCTCTGAGCTTTCAAAGCCCATAGTGTAAGGCATAGTATATACGATTGGAGCAGCAGCAGTAGTAAACGTCTTCTCTGCTCCGTAAACCTTAGTAGCAACAACCTTAACGTATGCTCTAAAGGTGTAGCCAGTGTTGGCAGCCAGATCAGTTAGATTTATGCTAAATGTATTATTTGTGCCAGCATAAACCAAGTCTGCATAAGTGCCACCAGAAGTTTTCTTCCACTCAAATCCACGTTCTGCAATCACATCTGTACCTGGAGCCACTACGCCGTTAAGCGTTGCCATTGTCATAGTAATAGCTGTAGCTTCATTTGTGGTAACAGTAGCAGGGACAGGGATAACTGCCGTAGTAAATGTCTTCTCTGTGCCATAAATCTTAGTAGCACCGACCTTTACGTATGCTCTAAAAGTATAACCAGTATTTGCGGTAAGCCCTGTAAGGTTTGCTGTAAATGTATTACCTGTAGCAGTAGAAACCAAGTCTGCATAAGTGCCACCTGTCGTTTTCTTCCACTCAAATCCACGTTCTGCAATTACGTCTGTACCCGGAGCTACTGAGCCGTTAAGCGTTGCAGTAGTCTGGGTAATATCTGTAGCATCTGAGGTAGTAACCGTAGCTGGTACAGGTGTGCCACACACATAACTACCTGTAGTAGCAGGAATATCTGAGCTTCCGACATACTGTACACTCCAGTTTTTATCCAAAGCATTCTGTTTATTGGTAGCCATTACCGTTGCGTAGTCAGACGAAGTTGCAGTAGCTATAGGCTGAATATAGGCACCATCGCTAACAGCCCTTGTAGGCAGCGAGCAGTAGATAAGGTCTAAGACTTGAGTCGTAAGATTATTACTGTAGCACAATACCCCCTTCAATGCTGAGCAGCCGCTTAAGTCAAGAGAGGTAAGCTGATTGTCATAACATAATAAATATTCTAAAGCGGTAAGTCCACTCACATCAATCGATGTTAGCTGGTTGCCATAGCACCACAACTCTTTCAATGCAGAGAGTCCACTTAGGTTCAGCGAATGTATCTGATTGAATCCACAATTTAGAACCTTTAATGAAGCAAGTCCACTCGCATCAAGGCTCACAAGTCTATTGCTTGCACTGTGCAATTCAACCAGCGATGTATTATTCGATAGGTCTAAAGCTGTAACTTTACTGTAATTATACGAGCAATCAAAGTACGTAACATTACCATATACCTTCATAGAGGTGGCTCCAGCGTAATAATTTATATAGTCTGAACCTGTACCCACTACGACAGTAGTATCGGTAGAGCCACTTACAACCCTTACCAAAGTATTGTCTACAGCCGCTCTCAACTTTAACTGTATAGACTCTCCTTGCGTAACTGTAAGCTCTACCCAGCGGCTCATATTTGCTACTGTAGGCTCTATTACCACCTGCGAGGCAACCACCGAGCCACCCAGCATCACCGCCTTGCCTTCTGAGCCATTTGTAGCTATTGCCGCACCTGCAGGCTGAGTTATCTCACAGTTAGTAAGGGTAATATTTTGGAAGCTGTGGATACTTCCCATGTTTCCGTAGGCTCTCACCGTAGAGTTGTCTATATTGAGAGTTGTGCCTACACCCCTGCTTCCAGGTCCAGCAATGCCAAATTCCCCTGCAACTCTTACCGTAGTGTTTCTGATAGTAAGGGTTTTGTTATTACCAGGTATATAAATTAGTGTACTTGCTGAAATGTATAGCGAACCGCTACCCTCGATAGTAAGATCCTGGTGTGAGTAAATTCCGTCTATTGCGATTACACTATTATTGCCAACTAAATTTATTTTATATTCGCCAGCTTCGGCACTCGAAGTAATATTAATAAAGACAACAGCAAGATCAGATGCATCTGCATTTAGATTATTAAGCGTAAATGTCTTGGTAGAGTGGTCGTAAGAGATACTACCGCTATTAATAGTTAGGTTAGGGAAGTTGGTGCTATTGATAGCCCCT
>CAYFSY010000050.1:0-10856 GCA_964345905.1 uncultured Paludibacteraceae bacterium
CATATAAAAGAGTGTGAATTCAGATATAATTGCAGAAATCAAAATATTTATGTAATTTTGCTGAAAATTTTGAGGAAAAATCCTCTAAAGTTATCTTGAACCTTAATAAAAAATAAAATTTTAACAAGATGAAATTCAAAAATTTAATGGTTGTCTTAGCCGTAGCATTGGCTATGGTAGCTTGTAAAGGAGACGAAGGTGCAGCTAAAGATGTAGCTGGTGTGTACACAGGTAAAACCTCGTATGCTATTGCAGGAAATCCTTATGGGGAGTCTGCAATGACTCTGACAGTTACAGAAAGAACAGAATCTACTGTAGATGTATCTATTCCATCACAGACCTACACCATACAGATGGGTGGTAGAGAGCAAAGTGTTGCTTTACCAGAGCTTGCTGTGTCTGACATAAAAGTTACAGGCAAAGACGGTAAGTACACCATCGCCGAAAAGGAGTTTGAAGTAGAGGCAGAGGGAATGAAGTTTAAAGGTAACCTGAAAGGCACAGTTGAAAACAACACTATGGTGATGAGCTACAACGTTACGCCTACTGGTATGCCGATGGCAATTGAATTTGTATTCACAGGAACTAAGTAAATTTTCTTAGGAATAGGTGAAATTTAAAAATGTAAAAAAACATTTGAAAATCTTTGTAGTGTTGGGAATAGTCGTTTGGCTATTCCCTGCCTGCAATGGTATATTTGGGTGCATTTATGATGAACTTTCGGCTGATGACGAGTACGGTTTTATAGAGACAGACCACACTACAAACAGCGGAACGCTATATCTGAACGCTACAAGCTACACAGCCTGGACATACATCGACTTTCACACACAAACCTTCGATACAGCCAGCATAATATTGGGACAAGAGCCTCCTGCCAGCTGGGATATTGCACTGCATCGCTACGACGTAAAGACCAATGGCGGAAGCGTCATGGAGACAACATACGAGGACTTCTCGCAGCTTTGGGCAGCGGGTAGAATACCAGAAGGCGAGTTTCTGTCAGACCAGCAGAACGACAGCGTTATAATCGACATGTCGGGGATGATGGAGGGAAATATAGGTTACACTCCAAGCCCTGTAAACCGAGTAATAGATTGGGTTACGTTTGATTTGAATGTAATTCCACCGACATATAGCTCTAAACACAACGTATTTTTGGTTCGCCTACAAGACGAAACATATCTAGCTCTAAAGCTCGAAAGCTACGCCAACGACCAAGGCGTAAAGGGTTTTATGAGGATAAAATATATCTATCCACTAAGATTTAGCTAAACAAATTTTTTGGGAGTTTGTATGAAGAGAAATCGCTTTTGGTTGGTGTTGATAATGCTTTTTGTTTGCCTCAATTCTGCTTTTTCGCAATTCAGTATTGGTGGCGGAGTTTACGATACAGAGCGCAATCCACTTGGTGGAGCTGTAGTTATGTGCCATGAGGTAGGTATATCTGCTACTGCCGATTCAAACGGACTTTATTCCATCCAACTTCCTGAAAATAAAGAGTATAAGATTTTAGTTTCGCATTATGGATATTTGGATAAAATCTATACAGTTTCGTCAAAACGGGGCTCGAGGGTGGATTTTTATCTTACAAAAGATGAAGAAAACCAGCTAGAAACCTTTGTTATCACGGGTACTCGTACTCCAAAGTTGCTTAAAGACGCTCCAATAGTTACTCGAGTGATTACTGCTGAGGCTATCGAGAAAACCAGCTCTATAAACATTGTGGATCTGTTGCAGGCAGAGCTACCAGGCGTGGAGTTTGCTACAGGTATGAATCGCCAGACTACTATTGATATGCAGGGCTTTGGAGGTAATTCAGTTTTGTTTCTTGTAGATGGCGAGAGGATGGCTGGCGAAACTTTTGATAATGTCGATTACCACCGCCTAAACACTGCCAACATCGAGCGAGTGGAGATTGTAAAAGGTGCGGCTTCGTCGCTCTACGGCTCAAATGCAGTGGGTGGAGTTGTCAATATTATCACCAAAAAGGCTAAAAAGCCGTGGTCGCTGAACCTAGGTGGTAAATACGGCTCGCACAAAAGCATGAACCACAGCGCTTCGCTTGGCATAAAGCAGGGAAAACTCAACTCTATGACAACCGTACAACACTCATCTACCGGGCGGATAGATATGAAAAACCCCGGCGTGTACGATGTGATTTTCCCAAGCCATTTATGGGATTTCAAAGAGAGACTTATTTACAATCCAACCGATAAGCTTGAACTGGTAGCTCGTGCAGGCTACTATTTCCGTGAACGTTTTGCAGAGGTTGCCTCCAATGAGCGTTTCCGTAGTTTCAGCGGCGGGCTTAAAGGAGTTTATTCATTCTCAAAAACCAACTATCTAGAGCTATCCTACGCATTCGACCAATACGATAAATCTCAATACTCTTTGCAAAAACATACTGATGTCCGCGACTACAGTAATGTGCAGCATTCTGTTCATGCACTCTATAACCACTCTTTTACCAAAGATCATACGCTGACCGTTGGAGGAGATTTCCTGCGTGACTACCTAAGTGCTTACCAGTTTGGTGGCGAGAGCCAAGAGCAGTATGTGGCAGATGTCTTTGCACAGTTCGACTGGAATATTATGCCAAACCTGAATCTGATTTCGGGCTTGAGGTTCGACTACTATTCTCGAGCAAAGCAGACAAGCCTTGCTCCAAAAGTAAGCTTTATGTACAAAGTAAGTCACTGTTACCTGCGTGGCTCCTATGCCGCTGGTTTCCGCTCTCCTACACTCAAAGAGATGTTTATGACCTACAATATGGTAAACATATTTACGCTATTTGGCAACCCAGACCTAAAAGCCGAGTATAGTCACAACTTTTCGCTTTCGGCAGAGTATTTGCGTAGATACTACAACTTTACCGTAATGGGATTTTATAATCTGCTGGATAATCGCATCACGCTATTTTGGGACGGAGAACGAAAGGGAATGCGCTACGAAAATATGGAAAAGATGAACATCTTTGGTGCTGAGGTAAATGCATCGGTACGCCTGCCTATAGGCTTTTCGGCAAGGGTTGCCTACGCCTATACCTATGAGCGCCTGAAGGTAGGTAACCCGCTTATGAAAAACAGCCGTCCACATACTGCAACGATAAATGTAGGCTATGAACGGAATTGGAAAAACTACGGATTTAACCTCTCGCTAAATGGTCGTGTGATTTCGGGACTGCACTCATCGGAATACAACGCCTATAGTCGCGATGTAGAGCCTATATACTATCCTGCATATACGATGTGGAAACTGAATCTAACTCAGAGAGTTTGGCGAGGAATAAGGGTTAATGCCACAGTCGATAATCTATTCAACTACGTTCCCGATTACTACTACAACAACTCTCCTGCCACCACAGGCACGACCTTTTCGGTAGGCTTGTCATTAAATGTCGAGGAGTTTTTCTGACGAATGATTTTTTACAACTCTGCAATCACCCTTAGCATACTCTCGTGCCAATGAGGAATCTGAACTCTGTATGTGGCTTTGATTTTTGCTTTGTCGAGAACACTAAAGTGTGGACGCTGTGCAGGTGTTGGGTAGTCTTTGCTCAAAATCGGACTGACACTACACTTAAGTCCCTTTGCTTGCATGATGCTTGTAGCAAAATCGTACCACGAACATACGCCTTCGTTGGAAAAATGATATATGCCACCTACAAACTTATCGGCTTTTAGTATTGTTATAATTGCCTCAGCTAAGTCCGTTGCACTCGTAGGTGTACCGATTTGGTCGAACACTACGTTGAGGCTATCCCTTTCGCTGCCCAAGCGAATCATTGTCTTTACAAAATTATTGCCAAACTTAGAGTATAGCCACGAAGTGCGGATAATGAGCGAACTCTCCGCCATATTCTCCTGCAGAAAATTCTCGCTATCTACCTTGCTTTGCCCGTAAACGCTTGAGGCAGCGGTTGGGTGATCCTCGGTGTAAGGTCTGTGTCCCTTGCCGTCAAATACATAGTCTGTAGATATTTGTATCAACTTTGCGGAGTGTTTTACAGCAGATTTAGCGAGAATTTTAACCGCTTCGGTGTTTATTTTGTAGCATAGCTCTTTTTCGCTCTCTGCCTTATCTACAGCGGTGTAGGCAGCACAGTTTACTACGAAATCAACTTTGTGTGTTCTAAAAAACTCCTCCACCTGCTCCTCACTTGTGATGTCGAGGGTATCTACGTCTGTGTAGATTGGGGTAAAGATTGATTTATTCTCACTCCTATTGAGTTGTAGGCGAACTTCGTTGCCAAGCTGTCCGTTTGAGCCGGTTATAAGTAGATGCTTCATCTTAAAATCAATTTATTAGTGATTGCCAAAAATTTCCGCAAAGGTATTAAAAATCGTAGATTTATCCAAAAAAACATCGTGCAGGATTTTGTCCTACACGATGTTCAATGATTATGATTATTTACAAAAAATCACGCATAACGCTTTTCTACCTCTGCCCAAGACACAATTTTCCAAAGCTCTTTTACTTGATCAGCTCTGCGATTTTGGAAGTCTAGATAATATGCATGCTCCCAAACGTCGAAGCAAAGAATTGGCTTCAAGCCATGTTTTACAGGGTTGCCTGCGTTGCTCTCTTTCATGATTTGGAGCTTGCCGTCTTTGTCTGCTACGAGCCAAGCCCAACCTGAACCGAAGAGAGTAGTAGCTGCTGTCTCAAACTCCTTTTGGAAGTTTTCGAAGCTACCGAAAGCCTCCTCGATAGCAGCAAGTAGCTTGCCGCTTGGACGTCCACCTGCGTTTGGTGCAAACTGTAGGAAGTACATATTGTGGTTGAGTACCTGTCCTGCATTGTTGAATATTCCGCCGTCAGATTCGCGGATAATTGTGTTGAGGTCTGCATCCTCAAACTTAGTTCCCTGTATCAAGTTGTTCAGGTTGTTTACGTAAGTTTGCAGGTGTTTACCGTGGTGGTATTCGATAGTCTCTTTAGAGATTACTGGCTCTAAAGCATCATTTGCATAAGGTAATTTAATAAGTTCGTGTTTCATATTCTTAAATAAAATTTTTAGTTAATTTTTTTTTATTAATTCTTTTGCAAAGATACACTTTATTCTTTGAATAGCAATGATATTTAGGATTGAATGTATCAATCGTGAGTTAAAGTTTATAAATAAGATCTTAGCTAAGCTGGTGAATTGTAGCTATCAATTACCTGCTTTTTTTTTCAGCATTTTTGCATAGTAGGTTGCTGGAGTTTTGAATTTCGGTTCAAGCCTCAACACTTTCTTATAAACCTTCTCTGCTTCATCATATTTTTCCAAAAGATCTAAGCAATGAGCCTCTAAAAACAAGAGTTGCAGGTACTTCCAGTTTTGCGAGGTGGCTTTTTGTCCCTCTATTAATCGAATTGCTTTCCTATAATAAGACAAAGCACTTTGCTTATCTCCTCCAAAAATTTTTGGAGGATAATAAAACGAATTGCCTTTGTCAAAGAGGACTTGCACGTTGTTTGGTTCTAAAGAGTATGCCTTATCTATATATTCCTTTGCCTTTTTACCCAATGATAAGCCCTTCATTTTATTTATTGCAACCTGGTAACTATAAAAAGTTCCCCTATAATTTAATAGTAGAGCATTTGATGGATATTTTTTTAGAGCATCATCTATAAGCGTCTCTGCTTTGTCTATTACACTTTTTGCCTTAGCACTCTCTTTGTGATTTATCAATTCTGAAGTATAAACGTAATAGCAATCTACCAGATTGAGTAAATCCGATAGATCTTGTCTGTTTATCTTCAGCTCTTGCTGTTCTACTATTTTAGCCCACTCCTTATATCCTCCAGACAGGAAAGCCTGATATTGTTGTTTTTGCAATTCACTTTGAGCCTCAGCTACTACGGCAAAGTAGCATAAGCTAATAGCAAGTAATAATACTTTATTCATCATATATTTCATATAAAACCTATATTTTGTGCAAAGGTACAAAATAAATCGGATAACATTAAGTTTATAGCCCTATAAAAAAAGAGGGATGAACTCTTAGGTCCAATCCTCTTTTAATTATATCAATTACCAAAAATCATTTCAGCAAATCCATTTTACGCCAAACGTAAACAATGTACGCCAAAACAAACGGTATGAATAGCGATACAATGCTCATTGTCTTGAGCGTAAATAGGCTCGATGATGAGTTAGCTATGGTAAGCGATGAGTTTGGGTCGCTGAGCGATGGGTAGTAAGCAGAGCCGTTGAAACCAGCCATAAGTAGTATTATAAGTACTACCAGCACCACACCAGTGCCTGCAAACCAGATGCCTTTGCGGTTTGTTTTGCAGAATGCACCCAAGCCAAAGCCATAAAGCACGCTTACAACGCCTACAAGCAACACAACGATCATCCACCAATTTGCAAGAAGCGTGTTGAGGTATTTGTATTCCTCTATCACTACGGTGCCGTCTGGTTGCCCTGTCCAGCCACTTTTCAGAAGCAAGCGGATGAGGTAAGGCAAGAAGAATAGTAGGAATGCTACAGAGTTGATAAGCACCTGCTTACGAGCACGACTCTCTATCTCCTCGTTGCGGATATTGTTGATGAAATACAAGGCACCAAGCGAACGAACAAGGAAAAATATAGCAAGTCCGAGCACTACGTTCCAGAGGTGGAATCCGCCGGGTAGCGTGCTACCCCATACAGCCTCCAAGCCGTGCCAGCAGGTGTTCCACTGCGAGATGATTGGGTTGCTGAAGTCTGTGATATTGCCTTTGTTTACAGAGAACTCCGCTCCAAAAAAGAATGTAGATACCGCTGCACCGATGAGTATTGGTGCAAGAAGTCCGTTTGTGAATAAGAATGCCTTGTAGGTGTTTTTGCCAAGCAGATTGCCTTTTTTGTGGATAAACTCAAAAGATACCGCCTGAACAACGAAGCTAAAGAGTATTAGAATCCAAACCCAATATGCTCCGCCAAAGCTCGTAGAGTAGAATAGCGGGAAAGATGCAAAAAACGCACCGCCAAAGGTTACCAGCGTGGTAAACGTCAGTTCCCACTTTTTGCCGAGGCTATCGAGCAAAAGCTTCAGTTCGCTATCTTTTTTTCCTAATGTATAGATGAGTGATTGTCCACCCTGCACAAACATTAGAAATACCAATAATGCTCCCAAGAGTGATATTAAAAACCACCAATAATGTTGATAAAATCCGTAATCCATATTATTATTCTATTTTTTATCGTTATACAAAATTACTATTTAATAATAATCAATAGCCTGTGCCTTCAGATGCAACTGCTTCAGGTCCTTTCTTGATAGTGTGTATCATGATACCAATCTCAGCTATAAGCAGGATTGTAAAGATAGCAAGGAATAGGAAGAATGTGGTCTTTACGTTGGCAACAGGGATATTTGATACCGACTGAGCCAGCGGCAACACGTCTTGGATACTCCATGGCTGACGACCAACCTCTGCAACAATCCAACCAGCCTGCGAAGCAATGTAAGCCATTGGGATAGCGAGTATTCCAAGCCATTGCATCCATTTTATCTCGCTGAGAGTGCCTTTCCTGCCAAGCCACCACACAAGTGCAAAGAATGCTATGAAGTACAAGCCTATCAGCACCATAATGTGGAATGTGTAGAACGTCAGAGCTACAGGCGGAATTGTCTCCTCAGGACTGTTGAAAAATCCATAGCCAAAGTACTCCATATTTTCGTCTAAAGTAGCCTTATGAGCCTGCTTTGCAACATCGTCGCCAGCTTTCATAGCCTCACGGTAGTCGCGGAGTGCCTGCTGAGCAATCTTGCCTTGTGCCACCTTTTCGTTGTAAGATGGATAGACTGTGCCGTCTGAAAGCGTGTAGCCATCTATGATGTCTTGAACACCGGGAACAAACGCATTGAAGTCGTTGAATGCCATAAATGACAGGAAGCCGGGAATTGGTGCATCAATTTTGAAAATAAATGGGTCCTGACCGTCGTTGTAAACCTTATCAGACTTCAAAACGCCGATACCAACGATGTTGGCTTTATTAGAGCCGTTGTAGAGACCCTCCATTGCAGCGAGCTTCATTGGCTGATACTTTGCTACCTTCTGTCCAGAGTGGTGTCCAGTCAGAGCGGTTAGTATTACAGCAATAAGACCAACTACCGCAGCCACTTTGATAGAGCGCATGCTGAAGTCTCTATGTCTTTTCTTTAGCAGATACCAACTGCTGAGTCCTACTACGAAAGCAGCTCCAAGCACCCAGCTC
Organism: uncultured Paludibacteraceae bacterium; assembly: GCA_964345905.1. Lineage (GTDB taxonomy): Bacteria > Bacteroidota > Bacteroidia > Bacteroidales > Paludibacteraceae > F0058. Next base: position 8,198 of record CAYFSY010000050.1, read on the forward strand.
GAAATCACAGTGTGCAGGAATTTATTTACAGCCATTGGCGAGAACGCCACAGCCATAAAGTCCACCATCTCGTTGCGAGCAGTCTCGGGATTGAACTCCATGCCTACAGGATACTGCATCCAAGAGTTTGCCACAAGTATCCACCATGCCGAGAGAGTCGCTCCAAACACGGCAATCCATGTAGAGGCAAGATGGAATTTTTTGCTGACCTTATCCCAGCCAAAGAATACAACGGCAAAGAATGTCGCCTCGATAAAGAATGCCACGATACCCTCGATAGCAAGCGGTGCTCCGAAGATGTCGCCTACGAAGTAAGAGTAGTTGCTCCAGTTGGTGCCAAACTCAAACTCAAGAATCAGACCAGTGGCGATACCTACGGCAAAGTTGATACCAAAGACCTTTTGCCAAAATCTTGTGGTAGATTTCCACCTCTCGTCGCCTGTTTTGTAGTAGTAGGTCTCGTAGATACACATCAGAAGTCCAAGTCCCAATGTGAGAGGAACGAATACCCAGTGATACATCGCTGTCAGAGCAAATTGCGCCCTCGACCAATCAATTAGTGATACATCCATAACATTAAAATTTTTGTGTTATTAATCAGTTATATTTTTACTAAAATTAATTTTTTGTAAGTTCCTCGATAACGTATGCCGCCTTCTCCTCCTCCGTAGAGGCAACAGAGTTTAGAAAGTTAGGAAAGAAAAACACCTTGAGTATGGCAAACATTATAAATAATTTTACCAAAATGATAATCCACAACGCTTTAGATGTCTTTGTCAGAGTCTTGAAGCCATCAACATACATCATGAAAAAGTCTTTAATAGTTCTGATTTTAGCCATAATTTACACCTATTTTATTGGAATTTAGCCAATTTAATTTAAAATTTTTGTAAAAGTATGCTTTTTTTTTAAATTAATTGTTATAGAAGAGTGTCTATTTTTTATATAATGCATAAAATATAAAAAGCTCCCTCCTAATAATTGAGGAGAGAGCTCTTTTTTAGATTATAAATGTCTCTGTGAAACTTACTTTTTTGCAACAACGCGAATCATCTCAGCCATCTTGTTTGAATAGCCCCACTCGTTGTCGTACCAAGATACCAGCTTCATAAAGTTGCCGTCGAGAGCGATACCAGCTGTCGCATCGAAAATAGAAGTCAATGCACATCCGCGGAAGTCTGTAGCCACAAGAGCCTCGTCTGTGTAGCCAAGTATGCCTTTGAGTTCGTTCTCAGAAGCATTTTTCACTGCTGCACAAACCTCGTCCATTGTAGCTGATTTCTCCAGAACAACTGTCAAATCCACTACAGAAACGTCAGAAGTTGGCACGCGGAACGACATACCAGTCAGCTTGCCGTTGAGCTTTGGTAGCACTTTACCTACTGCCTTAGCAGCACCAGTCGATGATGGAATGATGTTTTCCAAGATACCGCGACCGCCGCGCCAATCCTTAGCCGATGGTCCGTCAACAGTCTTTTGTGTAGCTGTAGCAGCGTGAACTGTAGTCATCAAGCCTTTTACGATACCGAAGTTGTCGTCGATAACCTTAGCCAAAGGAGCTAAACAGTTTGTAGTACAAGATGCGTTAGAGATAATGTCTTGTCCAGCGTATTTATCTGCGTTTACACCGAATACAAACATTGGAGTGTCGTCTTTAGAAGGTGCAGACATGATTACCTTTTTAGCACCAGCAGTGATGTGTTGGCGAGCCTTTTCGTCTGTAAGGAAAAGACCAGTAGATTCTACTACTACCTCAGCACCAACCTCGTTCCATTTTAGATTCGATGGCTCACGCTCAGCAGTTAGGCGAATGCGATTGCCGTCAACAATTAGGAAGTTGCCTTCAACCTTTACATCGTGTTGGAATTTGCCGTGAACAGAGTCGTATTTTAGCATATAAGCCAAATAATCAGGCTCCAGAAGGTCGTTAATACCAACTACTTGAATGTCTTTTGAAAAATTCTCTACGATAGCACGGAAAACCATTCTACCGATTCTACCAAAACCGTTAATACCTACTTTAATCATAAAACTATTTTATTTTTTTTGTTAATTAATTATCTTTTTTTCGTTTCGCAAAGTTACAAAATATTTCCTTAGGAAAGGTAGTAATTTTGCAGAAATTTATTTTTCGTGCTCAAGCCATAGAGTTTTTGAAGGCATATCGCAAACCTCTCTTGGTCCGAAATACTGAATTGGTCCGGGATAAACATAGCGAGCCTCAACGCCTCCCCAGTCTCCTCTATGCTCCTCGAAGTATCTGAATGGTTTGCCCTCTAAGTCCACCAAAGCCTTTTGGATAACTGGCTTCATTACGCCAGACTTTTTCTCCATGTTCATCATCATTGTGATAGGCACGCCGCCTGCAATCCACTCCTCTACAGGACGAGCGAGGTTGCGGACAGATGCCATGTAACCCGTCTTGCCGTTGAACGCCAAGAGCGAAGCGGTGTATCCAAGCGAGTAGCAGTAGTCTGCATCGAAGTTCGATGGTGCAGCACAACGTCCCTCGTAGCCAAAGAAGTGAGCCAAGGCAGAGAATTTGCCCTTGTACTCTCCGCTCTCTTTGAGCTCCGCCAAACGTTTTTTTACCATATCTATGATAAGCTTTTCTGTCTCGATAAGTGAAACCTGCACGTTGCCGTGTGAGTCGCGGTCG
>CAYFSY010000051.1:0-10836 GCA_964345905.1 uncultured Paludibacteraceae bacterium
TGTCGACAGTTTGCTTCAGCGTGTAGGTTTCGCCCTCAGCGGTCTGAAAGACAGCGTTATACAAGCGCCTCGACTCTCCCATAGGCACCACCCACGAGTAGAGCGCCATCTGGCGGTCGTCTGCCACAAACTTTTTCATAAACCTGAGGCTATCGAGCCCCCAGTGGAACGAGCCCTCTTGCTCGGCGACTTCCCGCACAAGGAACAGGATAGAGTCGTTTCTCTGCCTCAAAGTCTCCTCGATGGTATCCGCCTTGATACGCAAAAAGATAGAGTTTATCCTATCGGTATAGCTGCTAATCAGCGCCGAATCCTGCGAAAACGCCGAACTCGCTGTAAAAAACAATAAAAAAATCAAACACCTGAATCTCATCTATTTGTCTCTTTTATAATTTCCTCTATTCTCTGGTTCAACTCCCTGCTTCCCTGCAGCTCCCTGAGCGACAAGTGCATCCGCCAGTTCCAGACATGTCGCGGGTTGCTGGGGTCGTTTATCCGCTCGCTTTCGGGCTTTCTGCCCGAAGTTTTTGCACTGAGTGCAAAAATATCTTGCATTGGCAAGATAGCGAGCATCGCCCTCGAAGCAAGTGTCAAAGTTAACACTTTTTTGGCAATCTGCTCTGTCAAATTTTTCGTTGCCCTGCCCTCGAGGTTAAGCCACTGAGAGTAAAAGCGTTGTGTTTTCTCCTCGTCCTCGTGCCACCACGCCCGAAGCGTAGAGGTGTCGTGGGTGCTGGTGGTAACCACCGAGCTATAAGGCACCTCTGCCATATTCATAAACTCCTGCCCGAAAGCCTTTGGCATGCGCAGAACCTCAAGCGAGAGTATGTCAAGCTCCCGCATTACAATCGGCACAGAGTGCGGTATCATTCCCAAATCCTCGCCACAGACAAGCATATCGGTCGCCTTTAGCAGCTGAGGCAACTTCTCCATCGCCTGCCCCTGCCAAAAGTCGTTGTGCCGAGAAAAGAAATAGTCCTCGTAGAGAGCATCGAAAGCCACCCGCAGCTCGTCGGTCAAACTCCTGTATGCCAAAGTTTTATAGGCGTTTATTCTGAGGTTGAAACAGCCCGGCTGATACGAATCCTCCAAAAATAGACAATCCGAGTCGGTCAGATTACTAATCTCTGAGCAGAAAATTGTGTTTGAGTGGTCAATCTCTATTCCTGTTTGCTCCCGAACCTCCTCTTTCGTTAGCGGCAGCGACGGATTGAAGTGACCGAGCAGTCCGCTCTTCAGAGGCATAGGCACCTCCCAAATCCTGAAAAATCCGAGTATGTGGTCAATTCTGAGAGCATCGTAGAGTTCGCTCATTGCAGCGAAACGACTTCGCCACCAAGCGTAGCCCGTGCGAGCCATCTCCGCCCAGTTGTAGGTAGGGGAGCCCCAGTTCTGCCCGTCGTCTGAGAAGTAGTCTGGCGGTGCACCCGCTTGCTGGGTGGTATTGAATAGCTCTGGCTGCTGCCACAAATCCACACTCCACCGCCCAATGCCGATAGGCAAATCGCCTTTGAGATAGACTCCCCGCCTCTTCAGATAGCTACGTACATCGCCAAGCTGACGGAAAAGATGATACTGCAGGAAGTAGTAAAAACCGACTTCAGTTGAGTTAGATTCGGCAAATTCATCTACTCTGGCTTGACTAAATCCACTCAATTCGCCCCAAAGCGAAAAGTCAGCCGAGCCAAATCTGTCGCGAAGGGTGCAGAAAACGGCATAGTTTTTGAGCCAATGGTTCTCTTTCAGAAAACGTCTAAAGCCTGTGCTACCAAAGAGCTTTTCGCGTGTTTTATCGTAAATGTATTTGGCTACTTTTATCTTAAAAATGTAAACTTCTGAGTATTTTAGAGCCGAAAGCTTATCCAATTTTTCTCTTTTCTGTTCAAACTTTTTTGGGAAATCCAACTTGTTTTGTTTGAATAGAATATCGAGATTTAAGTAAATTGGATTTATGGCATAAATAGAGATAAGATTGTATGGATACGAGTCCTGCTCCGAGAGCGTAGCGTTTGTGTCGTTTATCGGTAGGATTTGTATAAAGCTCATATTCACGCTCTTGCACCAATCGGCAAGCAGCTTAATGTCTGTCAGCTCCCCTACTCCCCAACCCTCTTCGCTCCTGAGCGAAAAGAGCGGAATAGCCACACCCGCCGCACGATAGTCTCTCATGCCACGAAACTTGAAATACAACTGATTATCAACAAGTTGCCTCTTTTCTAAAACTCGGTTTTCGCCCTCCTCCCACTGTAGAATCTCGGAAGTCTGCGGACAGAACAACACAAACTTAAACTCGTCTCGCTCAGAGAGTTCTGCGAAAGGAATTGATATGGAATATCTACGGAAGCCCACTCTGTTCATTCCAAGTGGCTTATGCCAAGAGCCAAGCAGCTCGCTTGCTCCTACCAAACCAACCTCCACACCCGCCTCAATAGGCTGATAGTCAAGATAAAACGCAATTTCTCTACTATTCATGCCGCTTTGCCTCCTCCCAAAAAACATCCATTTCGGCTAAGGTCATATCCTTTAGCTTCCTGCCCTGCATCAGGGTTTGCTCTTCCAAATAGTCGAATCGGCTGATAAACTTCCGATTTGTCCGCTCCAGAGCGCTTTCGGGGTCGATACCGTAGAGCCTCGAGGCGTTGATAAGAGCAAAGAACAGGTCTCCCATCTCGGCTTCCATCTTGTCTGCGTCGCCACGCGCCACCTCTGCCTCAAACTCCGCCAGCTCCTCACGGACTTTATCCCACACCTGCTCGCGATGCTCCCAATCGAAACCCACAGATGCGACCTTCTCCTGTACGCGAAAAGCCTTGATAGTGGCTGGTAGAGCCGTAGGCACGCCGCTAAGCACACGCTTGTTGCCACCTTTTTCTTTGAGCTTCAGCTCCTCCCAATTCTGCTTCACCTGCTCAGAGGTGTCTGCCTTCACAGTGCCGTAGATGTGCGGGTGGCGATACATAAGCTTATCTACCAGCTCGTCGCAGACATCTTTTAGGTCGAAGTCGCCTGTCTCACTCGCCATTTTCGAATAGAAAACAATATGAAGCAAGACGTCGCCAAGCTCCTTTTTTATCTTTTGCATATCGTGGTCTGTGATAGCCTCTATCAGCTCGTAAGCCTCCTCTATAGTGTTGTTTTTCAGCGAGTCGAAAGTCTGCTTCCTGTCCCAAGGACACTTCTCACGCAGGTCGTTCATCACGTTGAGCAGACGAGATAGAGATTGCAAAACCTCCTCTCTACTGTGTATATCTTTCTTTTGCATAAAAATCTATTTTTGAACGCCAAAGGTACAAAAAATCGCTGATAAAAGGAAATTTAGTGTGAAATGTGGAAAGTAGATGTGAGGTTTATTTTATTTTTAGTATGCTTTCAAATGCCATTCTGTCAAATCCCAATTATCGTCTTGTTCCATTCTATACTCAAATTGACGAGGATAATCTCCATTATTAATAATATCTTGAAGTGTTTTATCTGCAATCTCTGGATTAAATACTCGCCAAATCAGTTCCCGAGTTTTATTCCACGTTATTCTTGCTAAAAACAGAGCATTGGGTTTATCTAAATCGTTACCTTTTATCAACAAATCAAGTTTATCGCCAAAAGCGTCAACAATCTCTAACTCTGCACTTGAAGGCATTCCATTATCAACTAAGTCTTCAAAATCTAAAATCAATGACAAGTGCCAAGCAAATACTTCTTTAGGTTCAAACGCTCTAAGAGCTGTATTAACCACCGCAATACCTGGTAAATTTTCTTGATTAAAGTCTAATATCGAATAATATTCTTCTGGTATTAATACTTTAAATTCTGTCATTTTCTATTTTGTACTTTTTTATTGTTCATAATAATACGCTCTTGTCAACCCGTAACCTGTTTGTTTTTTATTGTCTTGTCCCCACTTTTCAAAATCTGGGTGTCCAGAAGCTTTCCATTCAATATAGTTTCTAACAAGTTCCAAATCTTCTTCCAACTCTTTCGTCCAATATTCTCTTAGTTCAGGGGTTGTTAGTTTTTGTATTTGCTCTTTTATCGCTTCTCCAAGCTTTAAGCTATCAATAGGCTCTCCAATGTAATATTCTGGCAAATGATGCACAGAGTAATAAATGTCGTAAGTCCACCAATTTAATATTGTCTGTCTTGCCAAATCGTCAGCAGGATTAATTTCTAATGCCTTAAATAGATATTCTTCACTCCTATAATATTTTCCAAACCAGCGGAATGGATTACTATCAGATTGCTCTATTTCACACCAAGATATCAATGTAGGTTTTACAAGCTTGTCGCTTAGTGGTTGAGGGAAAGGTCCATAATCTGCATCCTGAACAGTATCAAAAAATGGAAGTAGAAATTTTATAAAGTCAATTTTCTTATCAAGACTCCATGTCTCTGTTGATTTAAGAAATTTATCCAGATTTTTAAATGCCTCCTTACGCAACCCTTTTTCTCTATAAAAACAATAGTTGGCGTAGTCTATCCACTCAGCATTTTTCAAAGCGGTATTGCCAACTGCCAACAAAGCTATATTCTGGGATCCAGCTATCATTGTTTATGTCTTTTTAGCATTGATTATAATGCATTACTTAAGTATACAAACTATTAATCCCACAAACTCAACTGGGTTTGGGTATCCTTTGGTTCGGACTTATGCTCTTCTTCGATGTATTCTGGGAAATCTTCGTCCAAATCAAACTCTTCGTCTTCAACAGGCTGAATCTCATCATTGACCACCTCTTGAAACTCCGTATCCTCTTCGATTGGCTCCGCCTGCTCCTGCTTAGGCTCTTCGAATATCATATCAAGCTCCAATTCAACCGTTTCGGGTGCTTCATAAAGCTCTAATTCAGGCTCTTTAGATATTTCGATATATTCCAACTCAGGCTCTTTATTGGCAGGCTCCTCAATATTTTCTGCCGTTTCCGCTGGCTTTTCAACCACTACAACAGGTTCTGCAACTATTTCCTCTTCATAAGAGTCAAAGCCACAATCTGCATAACGAGGGGTTTTCTCTTCGTCTGTAAGCTCAGAGGCTCTCTCCTCCAACTCATCAGCCACTTTCTTTATAAACTCGTCAACTTCCGCTCTCACCTCTTCTAACTGCGAAAGCGTGAGGTCGCGGTAGTTGTTTTTCACCTTTTTGTTGAAAACAAGCTCCTTAAACATCTCGTGCTTCATACTGATTGGAGCAATCGACGGGTTAGACATCGGAAGTCCACCGTTGAAAACTCTATCACGTTCTCCCTCGATAAGGTTTTTTCCTGCCTCAATTATCGCCTTGTCCGACGACAAATCTGGCACTGCCTTCCCCTCAAGTTTATAGAGTACAAGCGTGTTTTGCTTCATCTCGCCTCGCTCCACAGCAAGCAGATAGACCTGAATAAAATGAGCGATATATAGCCTCAACTCCTCAGCCACAGCCTCATATTTCGATATGTTGTCTTGGCGCATATCGGTGGCTTGACGATGTAGGTCGAGCTTATTTCCAAACTTCTGCTGCATAGGCTCTGCTCTACCGAGTAGGTCTAACGAAACAGGCAACCCCTCGAAGTCATCTTCGCAGAGTTGCTTCTGATAAGCAAGCTGCTCCAATACTCGCAGTCGCTCCTCGTCGGTAGTTGGCAATTGTATATGTAGCATACGCTCTCTTATTTTTCTCTGACTTTTAGTTTCTCTATTAAATTCCTAATATCTGTTTTGTGGCTTTCATCTACGGAAATTTCATCTAACAACTGCTTAGCCTCTTTGTAGTATTCATCAATCTTGGCGACAGTTGTCTCTGGCACTCCAAGGTGGTCGAAAATATCGGTTACATCTTTTATTTTCTGTTCGTCTGATGTCTCGGCGTTTAGCTTCTTGATTAGCTCCGAACGCTCGTAGTCGCTTGCCTTTTCTAAAGCGGTAAGTAGCAAGAACGTCTTTTTCTTACATAGGATATCGTCTCCAATGCGTTTGCCAAGCGTTTCGAAAGTACCGTAGGTATCTAAATAGTCGTCTTTTATCTGAAACGCCATTCCAAGAGCGATGCCAAGCTGATACACCAACTCTCTATCCGCCTCAGAAGCCTCTGCCATTATCGCACCGATTTTTAGCGAACCTGCCAAAAGCACAGCGGTTTTCAGGCGAATCATTTTCAGCTAATCGTCTATAGCGACCTTATCTTGCGTTTCGAAGTCCATATCCCATTGCTGACCCTCACACACCTCCAAAGCCGTCTGGGTAAACACAGGGAACACCTCCTGCCAATACTTATGAGGAATTTTTGCCAAAAACTCATAAGCCTTTATCATCATAGCATCTCCCGAAAGGATTGCTGTATTGGCGTTCCACTTTTTATGAACAGTCGGACGATTGCGACGCACAAGGGAGTTGTCCATAAGGTCGTCGTGCAGAAGGGTAAAGTTGTGGAAAACCTCGATTGCCAAAGCAGCATTCTCTGCTCCCTCAGCCTTACCAGAAAACATCTCAAACGCCGCGAGCAGAAGCGTTGGACGAATCCTCTTGCCACCGCTCTCTAAAGTATATTCGATAGGTGCGTAGAGATTATGCGGTTCAATTTTCCAATCAATCGCCTTTATAGTAGTTTCTAAATCAATCATTTGCATAAAATTCATTTACTGAGGTGCAAAGTTAATAAAATAATTGCAAAAAACGAAACCTTTGTGGCGAGAGTTGGTGTTTTGTTGGAGTGTTACTACAAATTTATTTTAACGTTTGAAATAGATAGACAGTGATAGAGGAGCACTCCTCCACACCACGACAGATTGTATCCGAACCAAAAGAGATAAAAGTGTTAGTGGAGTTCATTAAATCTTGCATATGCGGCACACTAACCCTCATCTTTTTTAGTTCAAAGGTGTAGCTCTTATTGCTTGAGATATTGCTTTTTCTGAAGTCATCATTGGGTACAACTACCAAAATATTTTTCCCTGCTTTATCAGTTGTGGCAAGCAGGTAAGACTCTTTTTGCTTCGTAATATCATTAACGTGTAGCTGTAAAGACTCTTTTTTGTTCACCACACTCCTCGATGTAGAGCAGCATGATAGCAATAACGCCACTATGATTATTGTAAAGTATCTCATTTTTTCATGGGTTTTATAAAGTAAATCAAAGGTTCAAAATAACTTTAGAGGATTTTTCCTCAAAATTTTCAGCAAAGTTATATAAACCTTCTGAAATTACAAAACATTATTGATTAAAACCAAATCGAACAGAGAGCAAACATCTCTGCCTGCTCTCTGCACTCAATAAATATTTATTAACAATCAACTTTGCTCCTCTACGGTGTCGTCGATGTCTGTTACTACCATGCTGAGGTTGTGGATTTTCTCGTACTCCTCTTGTGGCATAACTATAATCTTTTCGTACTCGCGGAGTCCTGTACCAGCTGGGATACGGTTACCCACGATTACGTTCTCCTTCATACCCTCGAGCTTATCAACCTTGCCGTGTACCGCAGCCTCGTTCAGAACCTTTGTAGTCTCTTGGAACGATGCAGCCGACATAAAGCTACGTGTCTGCAACGCTGCACGAGTGATACCCTGAAGCACAGGCGACGATGTAGCTGGGATTGAGTCTCTGGTCTCTACAAGCTTGAGGTCTTTACGCTTGAGCGATGAATTCTCGTCGCGTAGATGGCGAGCGGTTACCATTTGTCCTTTCTTGAACACGGTAGAGTCGCCCTCGTCTGTAACAACTTTTGTTCCCCAAATCTTGTCGTTTTCCTCCATAAAGATGTGTTTATCAACTAACTGACCTTCGAGGAAGTGCGTATCGCCCGGTTCGATGATTTGAACCTTGCTCATCATCTGGCGAACGATGATTTCGAAGTGCTTGTCGTTAATCTTCACACCCTGTAAGCGATAAACGTCTTGGATTTCGTTAACGATATACTCCTGAACAGCGGTTGGTCCTTGGATAGCCAAGATGTCTGCTGGAGTTATAGCTCCGTCAGAAAGCGCTGTACCTGCACGCACGAAGTCGCCCTCCTGTACAAGTATCTGCTTAGATAGTGGCACAAGATATTTTTTCTCTTCGCCTGTACGCGATGTTACAGAAATCTCGCGGTTACCACGCTTAATTTTTCCAAAAGCAATCTCGCCATCAATCTCAGAGACTGTAGCTGGGTTACTTGGGTTACGAGCCTCAAACAGCTCAGTTACGCGTGGCAGACCACCCGTGATATCGCCCGCTTTACCCTGCGAACGTGGAATTTTCACCAAAATATCTCCCGCCTTTATCTCCTGACCATCTTCGATAGCAAGGTGAGCAGAAACTGGTAGGTTGTAGGTCTTTAGGATATTTTTCTTTTTATCCAAAATATCTACAGAAGGGGTTTTGGTTTTATCTTTTGTCTCGATAATGATTTTCTTTTTCAAACCTGTTGACTCGTCAGACTCGGTCTTAAAGGTAGTTCCCTCTATCACAGAGTCGAACTTAACCTTACCCGACACTTCTGAGATAATAACAGCGTTGAATGGGTCCCATTCGCAAATCAAGTCGCCTTTTGCCACCTCAGTGCTTGCCTTTTTGTAAAGCTTTGCTCCATAAGGTATTGGCTGGATAGTCATAGCGATTTTAGTGTTTGGGTCGATGATACGCATCTCTGCCTGACGAGAAACCACTACTTGGAACTCCTTACCTGCAGCGTCTTTTGTATCAACAGTACGAAGCTCGTCAATCTCTAAGATACCATCGTAGCGAGATACAATTTTAGACTCAGCCGCGATGTTTGACGCAATACCACCCACGTGGAAAGTACGAAGTGTAAGCTGTGTACCCGGCTCTCCGATAGATTGTGCAGCGATAACGCCCACAGCCTCTCCCTTGTTTACAAGCTGACCGTTTGACAAGTTACGTCCATAGCACTTAGCACAAACGCCGAGACGCTGTTCGCAAGTGAGCACCGAACGAACCTCTACACGCTCGATAGAAGCCTTCTCTATCTCTGCAACCGCCTTTTCGTCAATGAGCTCGCCCGCAGGAACGATTACCTCGTTTGTCTTAGGATTGCGGACATCGTGAACTGTTACACGACCAAGAATTCTTTCGCCAAGAGATGATATAACCTCCTCTTTGTTTTTAAGCTCAGTAACTGTCAAGCCGCGTAGAGTACCGCAGTCCTCTGCTGTAATGATAACGTCGTGAGAGACGTCCACCAAACGACGAGTAAGATAACCCGCATCAGCCGTTTTCAGAGCGGTATCCGCAAGACCCTTACGAGCACCGTGAGTAGAGATAAAGTACTCAAGCACACTCAAACCCTCTTTGAAGTTAGCCAAAATTGGGTTCTCGATAATCTGACCGCCCTCGGCACCTGCCTTCTGAGGTTTAGCCATAAGTCCACGCATACCCGATAGCTGACGAATCTGCTCCTTACTACCACGAGCTCCTGAGTCGAGCATCATATATACTGGGTTGAATCCTTGCTTGTCGGCAACGAACTTTTTCATCAGAACGTCTGTCAGTTGCTTATTTACACGAGTCCAAACGTCAATAATCTGGTTGTAACGCTCATTGTTGGTGATGAATCCCATGTTGTAGTCGTCAACAATCTTATCAACCTCCTCGTAACCCGCTTTAATCAAATCCTCTTTCTCCTCTGGGATAATCACGTCGAGCAAGTTGAACGACAAGCCACCCTTGAATGCCATTTGGTAACCAAGGTTTTTGATGTCGTCGAGCAGTTGAGCAGTCTTTGCCACACCTGCCTTCTCGATAACGTTACCGATAATATCTCTCAAAGATTTTTTGGTAAGAAGCTGATTGATGTAGCCCACCTCTTTTGGACGGAATTTGTTTACAATAACGCGTCCTGCGGTGGTGTTTTTTATCATTTCTGTATGCAATTTTCCATTCTCGTCGTACTCTTTGATACGAACATTGATTCTTGCATGAATATCTATTTTGCCCTCATTCAGAGCAATCTCTGTCTCCTCTGGCGAAGCGAAAGTCATACCCTCTCCCTTTGCTCCCGGAAGCTCTTTTGTAATATAATAAAGACCAAGCACCATGTCCTGCGAAGGAATGGTAATAGGTGCTCCGTTTGCTGGGTTCAGAATGTTGTGCGAACCGAGCATCAGAAGCTGAGCCTCAAGAATAGCCTCGTTGCTCAATGGCAAGTGAACAGCCATCTGGTCGCCGTCAAAGTCGGCGTTGAAAGCGGTACAAGCCAATGGGTGCAGCTGGATAGCACGTCCCTCAATCATGACTGGCTGGAACGCCTGAATACCAAGTCTGTGAAGTGTCGGAGCACGGTTCAGAAGCACAGGGTGTCCTTTCATTACGTGTTCCAAAATATCATAAACTACAGGGTCTTTTCTATCGATAAATCTCTTTGCTGATTTTACGGTTTTCACAATTCCTCTCTCTATCAACTTTCTGAAAATGAATGGTTTGTAAAGCTCTGCTGCCATCTCTTTTGGCAGACCGCACTCAGACATTTTCAGCTCTGGTCCTACAACGATTACCGAACGAGCCGAGTAGTCCACACGTTTACCAAGCAGATTCTGACGGAAACGTCCCTGCTTACCTTTCAAGCTCTCAGAGAGAGATTTAAGCGGACGAGCGGCGTCAGATTTAGCAGCTGCAGCCTTACGTGAGTTGTCGAGTAGGCTATCTACAGCCTCCTGAAGCATACGTTTTTCGTTACGCAGAATTACATCTGGAGCCTTAATCTCAATAAGGCGTTTCAAGCGGTTGTTTCTAATTATAACACGACGATAGAGGTCGTTGAGGTCTGAGGTAGCAAACCTACCGCCATCGAGTGGTACAAGCGGACGAAGCTCCGGTGGAATCACAGGAAGCACAGTCATTATCATCCACTCTGGTTTGTTTATTAC
>CAYFSY010000052.1:0-8775 GCA_964345905.1 uncultured Paludibacteraceae bacterium
GTCCAGTTCGGCTTGCAGCTGTGCCTTTTCGAGCCGCGAGACGAGCCTGTCGTTCTCGCCTGTGTTTGACATTCCGTAGGTTGGCTCTACAAACATTAGCATTGTAGAAAGATCGCTTGTAAAGAGCCTTCCGTCGTAGATTTCGTACTTTAGGTCGGGGTTGAATTGTTGGAATTTTTGCAGTAAATGCGTACCAATACTCAGCGGGTCGCGCATCACAACGTCGCCCACAAACATGCCCGAAGGCGAAGTCAGAAGCCCATAAGCGTTGGATATAGAGCCGTCGATACCCTTTTTTGACAACTGCCCCTCAAGCCTCTGATAGTCGCTGTCAGTAAGGAATATCGGCAGGTATTTGTAGATAAAAGATGTTACCTTGCCTATCATCTCCTCATCGGCATAGGCGGTAACGGAATTGACGAGGCTATCTGCTACGAGAGAGTCCAATTCGCTCTGAAATATCTCGGCGGATTCGATGATTTTGTCGGGGTCATCACCCGAAACCATAACAATGATTTTATCTTTTGCTTTAACGCTCTGAAAGATAGCGTTTTTATTACCATCAGAGGCATCAAAAAAGTTGGCGATATTCTCCTGAAACGAGATACGCGAAGCCATCAGACCAAACACCACTACTGACACTATCAGCACCGCATAGAACACTTTGGTGTGACGTTCGAACCAGTTGAAAATATGTATAAACAGCTTACTCATTTGCCACCTTTTCTTTTAAAAACAGACATCAACAGCGAAGATATTAAAAAAACCGCTAATCCCGAAATCAGAGCTAAAATTACGCTGCCAATCAGATATTGCCCCAGCCCGAGAGTGATGGTCTCTAAAGATACGTTGCTCAGAGAAAATCGATTTTCGATATTCAACGCCCACGCCCCAAGCATCATGCTTCCGTAGAGAATGAAAGGTATCATCGGGGGAACGCTGATGTTTGAAAAGACCACCGCTACCACCTTGTTTAGCTTTAGAAAATGCGCAGATAGTCCTGCAAATATCATCTGATAGCCCCAGATTGGGATAATACCGCAAAAGACGCCCCAACCCATAGCGGTTGCCATACGCAGATTAGAGTCAGAGCTATGGATAATTTGAGTGTTGATAAACTTCTTGACATTCGTCCAAGTAAGAGCACGCAAGAACTTCCATGGATAGTAGAGAAGCAGTGCACAAATCACCAAAAAGGTGTTCAATATGCTGATTCTGGTAAAATCGCGCAACGGACGGAAGTGCGAGACACGCTCCTCGGCGGGTGCATAATAGACCTTTATGGGAACATTTTCCACCCTGACGCCTCGCCACGCCGCACGCACGATTATCTCGACCTCGAACTCGTAACGGCTTGTTATAGTCTTGATTCCCTGCAACTTGTCGAGTGGATAGAGCCTGTAGCCCGACTGTGTGTCGGCGAGCTTCTGCCCTGTCTCTACTCTGAACCAAAAGTTCGAAAACTTGTTTGCAAAGGTGTTTTTCGACGGCATATTCTCGGCAGTGAGGTTCCTTGCTCCGATAAGCAGTGTGTCAGGAGACTGCTCAATGCGGTCGATAAACACAGGTATGTCGTCGGCATAGTGCTGCCCGTCTGAATCTATAGTGATAGCGTAGCGGAAGCCCAAGTCGTGAGCCCTCTTTAGCCCGAGCTTCAAGGCGTAGCCCTTGCCCCTGTTTTTTGGGTAAGTGATAATGGTAACATCCTCAATCGAGGATAAAACATCAGAAGTGCGGTCTGTAGAGCCGTCGTTTACCACGATGATGTTCTCTGCATATTGCTTTGCGTCTGCTACAACTGCGGCGAGAGTCTCGGCGTTGTTGTAGGTCGGGATTACCACAACACACCTCAGCTCAGAGAGTTTTTGCCTATAAGTTGTAGTCTCGTCGTTCATCTCCTCAAAGTTGCTTTTAGTTTTAGTACCACCTGCTCGCCATCAGGTGTTGGCGTGGTTACGGTGCCTCTGAGCTGCCCAGAGTCCGCAACGGTAAATTCCATACAGATACGCAAATCCTCTTGGGGAATGAGAGCAGATACAAATTTACACTCCTTTATTGCCTCGAAAGAGACCTCACGCCCCATCGCACGGCTAAGGCACTCGCGTACAATCGTCAGGGTGCAGACGCCCGGCACCACAGCACCAGCGGGGAAGTGCCCTGCATAAATGTAGTGCATAGCACTGATAGTGGCTTCTGCCGACAAAGTTCCCGCCTCGTAGTTCAGCGAATCCAAAAAGTAAAAATTATCCTCCAGTCTCATATCCCTTTTTTGCTCTATTTTTTGTTTTTTGAAATATCAAACAGAGTGCTCTCTATCTTTGTGTTGAACTGCTTTTCGTAGAACTTGTATTGCGTGTAGTCGCCAGACTTCTCCTCTATCTTGAGCAGGTTTATCGACATATCTTTCCTATCAAACCGCACCACAATTTTCGAGACCTTCGCCACCGCCTTTCCCCTGCGAGGCGTAAGCTCCACGAGCCACTCGCTGGCTGTCGGCTCGGCTTTTACTCCAAAGCTTTTGCTTATTTGCGAAAAATCGCCCAGCACAGAAGCCGAAAGGATAGCGTTGAGGCTACGAAGCATGGGGTTTGAATCCACCTTGGTGGCGCTTACCTTGCCTGAGGTTTTCATCTCGAACCAGCTTGGGGTCATCTTGATGTAGTCGCCATCGTCGAACGAAAGTAGCATATTGTTTGGGGTTTTGAAGTAGAACTGCCCTTTTTTGCTAACCTCGTTTGCCAAGACAGCCATCTGACGGCTCTGAGTGAACGAACTCTTGATAGAGGTAACGTTGGCATTGCCCTTTTTTAGCTCCTGCTCGAACTGCTTTAGCGTGCTCTCCTGTGCCTGCAACGGCATGCAAGCCATCAGCAGCAGAGAGGCAACAATCATAATATCTTTAATTTTCATAAACATCTATTTTTAACATCTCTTTAAGTGAAACAAATTTATATCCTTGCCGCTCCGTCTCGGCAATAATCATCTCTAAAAGCCTATCAGCCTCACGGCACCTATCGTGCAGCAAAATTATCGCCCCCGAGTGCAGTTTTTTTGCAACCCTCCGGCATACCTGCTCCCTACTCCTTTTCGCAATAGTATCGAGCGAACGCACGCTCCAGCCGATGGATTGCATTCCCAGAGTTCTAACCGCTCTGCCAATAATCGGGTTGGTTACCCCAAACGGCGGTCTGAACAGCTTTGGACTTTCCCCTGTAACCTGCTCTATCGCTTTTGTGCAACGACGAATCTCATCTGCAACAGTGCTGTAGCCACTCAGGGGGAATGTGCCTTTGTGTGAATATGTGTGGTTGGCAATGGTGTGCCCCCCCTCTACGATGCGTTTGGCTATGTGTGGACACTCCTCGACCTTAGAGCCAACTACAAAAAATGTGGCTCTGATATTGTGTTTTTTCAAAACGTCTAAAACTTTCGGCGTCATCACTTCATCGGGTCCGTCGTCGAATGTGAGGGTAACTGCCCTCTCTGCTCCGCTGCCCTTGCATAAAGACTTCAGATAGACGTTGCTGCCAACATCTGCCGAAGCCCACACCAAAAAGGCTACAAGGCATATTGCTAACAAAATCACTATCCAACACATTGCACTACCAACACCGTAGGTGTCGCCCCCAAATATTCGTTATACACTACCACCTCGCTTTCGCCTTGCCGGACGAGCTCTACTGCCTGAGCAAAGGCATGAGCCGAAGCCGTCGGGAATAGTCCTTTCTCTCGGTAGGCGTTGAATAGCAGCCGCGAACCGCCTGACGTGGCATACTTTGCTAAAACTTCGCTTTTGCTAAGGCTTTGGCGCGGAAAGTCGAGCATTGCGACTTGAGCCACGCTCATTTGGCTTTTTTCGGGAACAACCAGAGCAAAAACCGCTCCTTCGCCCGACGGCTGGTTGCGGAACACTCCCATACGCTCCATTATGCGTTGTTGCGACTCGGTCTGCTCGTCGAACGCTCCCACAAGCACACTTCGACTGCTGCCGTCGGCAACCCTTATCATCGCATCGAGCAGAGCATCCTCAAAGCTATGGCTGCGATTGACGTAGGTCATGTTGTAGCAATGGTTTTTTCCCATAAGTGCGATGATGCCGCCAACGGTGTTGAACGTGGATTGGATAAACGGCGTGGGGTTCAGAAGTTGCTCGTCGTCAGCGATGATATTTCGCAGGAACCGCTCGCTATCGGCAAGGCAGCCCCAGCCCGTAGCTGTTATTATTGCATCCACAGAGGCAATACCCTCAGCCCCGCCTACGCACTTTACCGCCGTCGAAACCGCACTTCGCAGCAATCGGCTCATACGCCTACGCAAAAGTGCATCGGGTATCAGCACTTTTATCTCCTCCGCCGACACCTGACTATCAGTCAAAACCCTCTCTACATAGCACTTCATATCCATTCCTCAGGGTGTAAACACCAATGAACTACAATTTCCACCAAACCCAAACGAGTTTGAAACTACACAATTGATACGTTTCCCCTCCGCAAACTCAAGGTTTGGCACCAAGCCAAACTCCTCTGTCGGTTGGCTAAAATTTAGGTTTGGGTATAGATAACCCTTTGCCACCGAGAGTACTGAATAGACCGCCTCTATGCCGCCTGCCGCTGCCAAGGTGTGCCCTGTGAAGCCCTTGGTAGAGCTAAATGCAGAGACATTTTCGCCGAAAAGCCTAAGAAATGCGGCGGACTCTGCCGAGTCGTTGTTCTGAGTGCCTGTGCCGTGTGCGTTGATGTAATCAACCTCTTTTGGCGAAATACCAGCCACCTCCAAAGCCTCCGCCATTGCCAAATATGCTCCCTCGCCCTCAGCTGAGGTCGCTGTCTGGTGGTGTGCATCGTTGCGGTTGGCGTACCCCGCCAGCATGCAGTAGTAGTGGGGTGCAGACTCCTTGCTCTGCAAAACCAGATAGCCCGCTCCCTCGCCCAAGTTCAGCCCCGCACGATGGCGGTCGAAGGGACGGCAAGGCTGCTCGTCGAGTATCATCAGCGACTTAAAGCCATTCAGGGTAAAGGCACTCAGAGCATCGCTACCACCGACAACTACGCAGTCTGCCACGCCGTATTCTATCAGCTTTGCACCAAACATCACTGCGTTGGCAGCCGACGAACAGGCGGTGCTGATGGTGGTAGTGTAGCCATTGATGCCGCAGTGGTGTGCAATCGTGTCGGTAATACCGCCGCAGTCGTGCATCCTGACGTTGCGAAGCCTGCCCGCCGTGTCGTCCTCCATAAACTCTCGGAAAAACCCTTCTGTCAAGTCCATTCCACCCACCGAGGTTGACGAGACCAAGCCGATGCGTTTCGAGCCGTCTGCCTTTGCATCTGCCAAAGCCTCCCTTACGGCAAGTATTCCGAGCAGAGCGGTACGCGAGAGGTGTTTTGCGGTGGATATGCCTGCCAAACGGTGCAGTTCGTCGTTAGTCAGGCTGAGTTCGCCCACAGGCAAAGCGTTGCCCGTTTTTAGCACCGAAGGACGAGCAGAGATACCGCTCCGCCCCTCTCGCAGAGAGGCGATATTGCTCCGAACGCCCACTCCAAGTGCCGAGACTACACCCAATCCACTGACTACAACTCCCATATCTACAGGCTTTTTCTTGCGAATTATTTACGGTTCTGCACTATGTACTCCGCCAAGGTCTTTACCGAATAGAATACAGGTTTTGCCTCTGCAGAGTTCGAGAGTTTGATGCCGTAATATTTTTCTAAAATAAGGATAATCTCCAGTGCATCAATCGAATCGAGCCCAAGCCCATCGCCGAAAAGCGGCGCCTCGCTGTCGATATCCTCTGGGGTAATCTCCTCGAGGTTGAGCTCCTCTATCAGATGCTCTTTTAGTTCCTGAATAAGTTGTTCCATATCAATCATATATCTTTTTTTAATAATTTCAGATTAACACTCCACTCTCCTTGCAGGTATTCACACCAACCGCAAATGACGGCGTCTACTCTACGCTGCTCTATCAGCAGGCGGGAATAGTCCTCTGCCAAGCCGGATTCTGAGTTTTCTATAAAAAATGTGTTGTCGCCCTGTATCTTGTGGCGGATACACATCTCGCCGGCAGAGACATTTGGCAGGGTGTAAACAAACGCTGCAGGCGAAGCCCCTTCGGGTAAACGCTGCGATAGAATCCTTTGATGGATAATATCAGAATCGATAGATGCAGAGCGGTTTGCAAGCACAATAGCCCGCTTCGTGGGTTCCACTTCGGCAAAACCATCTATCGCCAAAAGCCTCTCTACAGCGACGTAGAGCGCCTTGCTCATATCGCTCATTTTGTAAAACTTCATGTTGCTCTCACCAAGCTGCTTGAACTCCGCACGGATATACTCTGCAAACTCTGTATCAGAGTGTGGCAGAGTGTATTCTGCTACAACTCTTACCTTTTGTGGCAGTAGGTTTGGCAGCTCTGCCCTACCCTGCTCGTCGCTATCCAGCACGATAGCCGCATTGCAGCCACCAAAGCCAGAGGCGGTCTTTACGCAACAGCCGCCTGCGATTTTTTGCCTCTCTGCCGAAAGAGCGAGCCTATGGGGTGCATCAGACTCTCTAAAGCCGTGTGTGCCAACGATGTAGTCTTGCTTCAGCTGCTCTATGGATAGCACCGTCTCCACCACACCCGAAGCACCAAGCGTATGCCCGATGTAGCCCTTCAGGCTGTTGAGCGGCTTGAGGTTGATGTCGGCTAACGCCAAAGCCTTGCTCTCCATCTCGTCGTTGTAGCGCGTGGCTGTGCCGTGTGGGTTTATAAACCCTACGCTGTCAGCCGAGACTCCCGCCTCCTCCATAGCCGAGCGAATAGCATAAAAGAGTCCGTCGCCGGTGCGTGAGGGTGCAGAGATGTGGTTGGCATCGTTTGTGATAGCACCGCCCGCAAGGCGAATGTAAGGGGTTTCTGCCCTACTCAAATCGGTAGTAAGCACCACCGCTCCGCAAGCCTCGCCCAGGCTAAGTCCCTCTCTCTGAACATCGTAGGGACGGCAAGGTTCGCTGCTGACGGACTTAAACGAGGCAAAGCCCGAAGTGATAAATTCAGACAACACGTCGCAACCCACCACCACCACGTGGCTAAACCTCCCAGCAAGCAGAAGCTCGCGAGCTACGACAAACGACGACACGCCTGAGATACAGGCGTTCGAGATTACTATCGGTGGGTTCGAGGCAGCAAAGTGCCTTGCGACCACCTCCGCCGAAGTGTATAGAAATGTCCGCTCGGGTGGACTGTATGAATCCTCCTCCAGCAGCTCTACGTTCCCTTTGGTAGTTGAGATTATGAGTTGGACAGATGGGTCGGAAAGTTCAATGTCTGCTTGGCTCAGCACCTCGCCGAGCTGCTCTATCAGAAGCGACTCGAAGCGGGTGTAGCCCGCGAGCAGCTCCACCTCGAGCGAACCCGTGTGCATAGCGTATTTCTGGCTAAACCTCAGCCCACTTTTGCCGCTGTTCATAGCAGCTAAAGTCTCGGCTCTGCCGCCCAAGCAGGTGCGAATAGACGCCGCACCAAAATATACATTTACTCCTCTGCCTTCAGCCATCTTTTTTTCCACTCCTCAAAAAAACTTGGATTATTCAAACACATGTTTCCATCACTATCTATAAAGACCTGCACCGAGCTACCTCTGGCTACCAAAGCCGAGTCGCTCTGCCGAGTGATGATATATTCGAAACACAACTTCGCCGCAGGCGTATCGATGTAGCGAGTCTCTATCAGAGCAACGTCGTTCATGCGTAGCGGTGCTACATATTGCAGCTGCAAATCCACTATCGGTGCGGTGTAGCCCTCGGCTTGGAAGTCCGAATAGCCCACGCCCGAAAACTGCCGTCCGAAAGCCTCTCTGCCGTCCTCGAAGTAGCGAACATACTCGCCATGCCACACTATCTGCATAGCATCTACCTCACTGAATCTGACCGTAGTCTGAGTGATGTTGCTTAAAAGTGGCTCTTTAGTGCCTATTTTGCGATTGCGTTTCATCTATTCTTTTATAAAAATTTTCATCTTACTTGAGGCTACCTCCCTGCCGCCTATGCTGCAACGAGCCTCTACGAGAGTGATGCCAAGCACCTCTTGCAGCACCTCGATAGTGGTTTCGATAACCTCTCCAACCTCTATAGACTCCAAAATTGTGAAATCGTTTACAGAGCCTATGTAACCAATTGGCACAGGTTCGTTTTTACTCCTGAAAATATAGCCAATTCTGGCTGCTGCCGACTGTGCCATGTGCTCTATCAGCCCGCATTCAGAGAACTTTCCTTCGTCCACAAAGATATTATCCTCACGAACGGTAAAGCGTGTCCTCGACACATTGCCCTCCATTCCAAGAAACTCATCTATCATCACTATCGGCTCCCGCTGCGGTATCAGCTCCAATATCTTGTTCATTCTGCCCTCTTGCATATCATTATCGAATGTCCTAAACCGAGTCCGTCAATTATTTTTTCCACCTCCAAGCCTGCATCTCTGACACAACGGTGCATGTCGTCTGAGTGGTACATCTTGCTATTGCCGTTAGCCAAAGCGGTAAAGTAGATGCTTGTGAGCGTGAGGCAATAGGCGGCAGTCTCGTACTTTTGCCTATCCCAGAATGTCTCCATGATGTAGAGGCGCGAGTTGCTGTCCATCGACTCCGCTGCTCTGCTACAGATGCTCGTTACCTCCTCCTCCGAGAAGCAGTCGAGAAACTGGCTCATCCAGATTGCATCGAATGCAGGTTGCGGGAACTTCACGCTTGGGTCGAGCAGGTTGCAGCCGTAGCCTTTCATGCGCGCCGCTCCC
>CAYFSY010000052.1:8785-10787 GCA_964345905.1 uncultured Paludibacteraceae bacterium
GCGATGAATTTTCCGCTCTGAGCCAAACACCACCTCTAGTGCCTCCGAGAACGACTCGTCTGAATAGAAGTGGTCGAAGCCAAACCAACTCCTCTGAACCTCCTCTGGCAGGCTCGATAGCCCCTCGTAGATTGTATCCCACGAACCAAAGACCTTTAGCCCCGCAGGCTTTCCCTCTCTGAGAGCCTCCTCCAGGTGGAATAGTCCAAGATAGTTTACGTCGTGGTTGAAGTCCATATTTACCCTCGCCATTCGGTCATTGAGCAGGAACCAGCCCGCTTTTGAAATCTCGTATCTGCCCTGATTTACCAGCACTGTGCCGATAGAGAGCGACGCCTCGAGCAGCACCTGCACGGCGTAGTTCGAGAGCCCAGTATGCTCCACTATCTCCTGCTGAGTGGCTCCGTTGCGGCTTTTTGCTAAAAAGTCGAGAATCCCAAATTTTACCATAAGGCGAGAGACTTGAAACACCATCGGTGCAAAGGCAATCTCCTGAGCCCTTCGCTGTGCCTCGAGAGCCGTCTGCTGCTCTTTGCCGTATATCTCCTCAAGTGGTTTAGAAAGCTTCATATCTATTTTTTGTTATAATGTTTTTTCGTTCCAAAAATCATAAAAATTAAACCATTGGCGCGGATACCTCTCCACTACTCTCTCCAATGACTCAACGTATTGCTTTACAATACTTTGCTCGTAGTTTTTCCCCTCAAGCAGAGCCTCCTCGAATATAAACCTATAGGTGCGGTTTGGCTCACGCATTGCGTAGTAAAAGACTACAGGTGCTCTGCATTTAGCCGCAATCCTGAATACTCCGATAGGAAAGTGTGCCGTAGCCCCCATAAACTCAACTGCCTGAGTGTTTTCTCTATCCACATATCTATCGCCATTGAAGCAGAGATATTCGCCGTTGTTTAGCGCCACTTTCATCTCTACCATAGCCGAAATTGCATCTTGGTTTATGGCAATGATTTTGTAGTTGTTCTCACGGCTGACGTTGCTTTCGAGTGCCTCTTTTATCTGCTCATGCTCGGCATCGAACATAGCAATGTTAATCTTTTTGCCATAATCGCCAAAAAACCCCGCTCCCGCCTCCCAGCAACCCACGTGAGCACCTATCATCACCACTCCCTGACCGCTATTGAGCAGTTCCAGAAAACGCTCATAGTTGTCGAACACATAGTGGTAGCGGTCTGTCATGCCACTGTTCATCGCAATTTTATCGATAAGGGTCTGCCCAAACACGTAGTAGTGGCAGTAGAGCTCCCACGCCGAGCGAAGCACTCCAAGCCCTCGCCGACGCCTGTTGTAGAGCCAAATGCCCTTTGTGGCTTTTGGTGCAAAGGGAATAAAATAGACAACGACCAACGCCAAAAAGCAATAGGCAAAGCGAACGCCAAGCAGCCTGATTGTGTGGATAAAAAACTTATACCCAAAACTACCGCCTCTGGACTTGCCTTTCCACTGCTTTTCGGGTTCCTTAGCCATTGACCTTGCTATTCAGAAGCTCGTAAAAATCTTGGAATGTGGTAATACCTACAAAGTCCTGCCCTTTAAGGGTAACGCCGAAATGCAGTTCTACCAGAACAACTACATCTACTAAATCGAGGCTATCGAGCACCAAGGTCTCTTTCAGAGAGGCGTCTGGCGTTATCACAGATTCCTCTACTTCAAACTCCTCTGCCAATATGGCTGTAGCCTTCTCTACAATATTCTCAATTGTCATATCTATGTTCAGTTGTTTATTTTTCTTATAATCAGTGTTGAATTGGTGCCTCCAAATCCGAAGGAATTACTTAAAAATGTATCAAACTCTATATCTACTCTTTCAGTCAGGATATTCATCTTTGCCGAAACCTCGTCTGGCTCCTCGAAGTTGAGGTGTGCCCCGATAAAGTTGTTTTGCATCATCAGCATAGAGTACACCACCTCGCTTGCTCCTGCCATCCACATCTCGTGCCCTGTCTGCGACTTGGTAGAGGTAACGTATGGCTTGTGCTCGCCAAAC
>CAYFSY010000053.1:0-10652 GCA_964345905.1 uncultured Paludibacteraceae bacterium
CCACTACCTGAGGCAGACTGGTCGTTGAGCCTAAGCATTCCACCTTCTACTATAAATTTATCGGTTTCGCCTACCCAAGTGGGTGACGAGGTAAAGTCTCCATCTGAGAAGTTATCTGAGAACTGAGCAGACAAGCCCAATGGCAAAACCAAGAGCATAGTAAGCAGCAAAAAATATTTTTTTAGAAAATGGTTCATATCGCTATATTGTTTATTTTGTTATTTTACTAAAAACGCCATGATCGCAAGCATAGATGCACTTCATACAACTAATACAAGCCTCAGGATTGACGATTTCTACAGAACGTCCAAATACCCCCTCATACTTACCCAGCACCTCGTTTGGACAACTGCGTATGCATGCCCAGCAGGCAATACAGTACTGTGGGTTTTTTATCTCAATAAACTTTGTAGATTTTATCATAATATCAACACCTTTTTTATTACAGGGTGCAAATTTACAAAAATATAATAATAAAAAAGCACTTAAATCTAAATTTAAGTGCCTAAATACTAACTTAACTGTATTTATCAACTAACTAAAAAAATCCAATTTTATTTAGTGAAGTAATCTTTTACTTGGTCATTCAGCACAACGTCCTCTTGGAAAACGTAAGCACCTGTTTTAGGCGACTTTACCATTTTGATTACCTTTGCGTGTCCGCGACCTTCACCCTTTTCATGTAGTGATGCTACTGCTTTCTTTGCCATAATCTAAACCTTTATTTATTTAATTTCTCTATGAACAGTTACTTTTTTAAGAATTGGGTTGTATTTCTTCAACTCCAAACGACCCGTAGTGTTTTTACGGTTTTTAGTAGTGATGTAGCGAGAAGTGCCTGGCATTCCGCTATCTTTATGCTCTGTGCACTCAAGAATCACTTGTCCTCTTGCATCTTTATGTTTCTTTGCCATAATTCAATATCTCCTATTACATTACAAATTTAATATCACGCCAATCGCAGTATCCTTTTGCAACAGCATCCTTCAAAGCTGCATCCAAGCCTTTCTTGTTGATAGTGCGCAAACCTGCAGCAGATATTTTGAGGCTTATCCAGCAATCTTCTTCTACATAGTAGAATTTCTTTTCAAATAGATTCAAATCAAACAATCTTCTTGTCTTACGATTTGAGTGCGAGACGTTATTGCCTCTCATCGCTCGCTTTCCTGTTATTTGGCAAACTCTTGACATCGTATCTGTTTATTTTTTTTTAAATTGTAAAACTTTATTATAAATCCCCGTATAAAAATTTCGGACTGCAAAGGTAATACTTTTTTTTCATTCCACAAACTTTTTTCGATTATTTTGCTTTTATTTTTTGAAAAACAGTAAAATTTGTTTTGTCACTTCAAAAAAAAGTTGTACCTTTGCGACCTATTTTCAAAATTGTAGTTTTACACTCAAAAATTTAAAAGGAGGATTTTGTCATAGCAAACAATTACAACAATCGCAGGAGCCAAGAGAATAAGCACCGTATCAACGAGGATATAGAAGGTGTTTCACGAGTACGCTTGGTTGGAGACAACGTCGAACAAGGCGTTTACATGCTTGAGCGAGCATTAGCCAAGGCTGAGGACATGGGACTTGACTTGGTAGAGATTTCGCCTAACGCAGACCCACCGGTGTGTCGATTGGTGGATTATCAGAAGTTTCTCTACGAATTGAAAAAGAGAGACAAGGAGAACAAAGCTAACGCAGTGAAGGTTGTTGTAAAAGAGGTAAGATTTGGTCCTCAGACAGACGAGCACGACTACAACTTTAAGCTAAAACATGCTCGAAACTTCCTTGCGGAGGGAAATAAAGTAAAGGCTTCGGTCTTTTTCCGTGGACGTTCGATAATGTTTAAAGAGCAAGGCGAGGAGTTACTCCAAAGACTAATTCAAGACCTTGACGATATAGCAAAGGCAGACAACACTCCTAAGCTAGAAGGCAAGCGAATGATAGTAAATATATCGCCAAAAAAATAAAGAATATATATTATTTAGTATAAACTTAAATAGATTAATTAGAAAAATGGCTAAAATGAAGACTAATTCCGGTGCCAAAAAGAGGTTCGCCCTCACCGGAACAGGTAAAGTAAAATGCAAACACGCCTTCAAAAGTCACATCCTGACTAAGAAGACCAAGAAGCAAAAACGTAATCTCACGCACACAGGAATCGTGTCACGTGCAGACGAGGGTAATGTAAAAGCTTTATTGGCTCTGCGTTAAAACAGTTAAAATGAGTTATTAACCGAACGTTCAGTAAAAAAGAAATCGCTAAGAGCGGTCACTGACTTTCAAAAAAAACAATTAAGAAATTATGCCAAGATCAGTAAATCACGTTGCTTCGAGAGCAAAAAGAAAAAGAATTTTGAAACTTACCAGAGGTTACTTTGGTGCAAGACGTAATGTTTGGACTGTAGCTAAAAACACTTGGGAGAAGGGTCTCCAGTATGCTTATCGCGACAGGAAGAACAAAAAACGCAACTTCCGTGCATTGTGGATTCAGCGTATAAACGCAGCTGCTCGCCTTGAGGGTTACTCTTACTCTCAGCTTATGGGAGCGTTGCACAAAGCTGGTATCAACATCAACCGCAAGGTGCTTGCAGATTTAGCAATGAACAACAACGAGGCTTTTGTAGCTATAGTTAAGCAGGCTAAAAACGCGAAGTAAGATAAGAGAATAGATATTATCTATACAAAGTTAGATGCTAATAGTGTCTAACTTTTTTATTTTGCATAAATAGTTGATGTTGTCAGAAAAAAATTGTATTTTTGCTAGTTAAAGAAATTAGGCATAAAAGTGAATGAAATAAATTATCCATCAGCTTTGTTGGAGAACGTAGTAAATGAACTTCATAAACTTCCTGGTGTAGGCAGAAAGACGGCTCTGCGTTACGCTCTGCATCTGCTGAAGTCTGACCCTGCGGACTCTCTTAGCCTTGGACAATCTATTTTGAGGTTTAAGCAAGAGGTGTCGAAGTGCAAAGTGTGCCACAACATTTGCGACTCGGAGTTCTGCTCTATCTGCCAAAATCCAAAGCGAGACAGGTCGTTGGTGTGTGTGGTAGAGAGCGTTGCAGACGTCATGGCGATAGAAAACACAGCTCAGTTCGGTGGTGTTTATCACGTTTTGGGTGGTGTGATTTCTCCGATGAATGGGGTAAGTCCAGCAGATTTGGAGATTCCATCGCTAATCAGCAGAGTTTCGGGAGGCGGAGTTTCGGAGGTAATTTTGGCACTTTCGCCAGATATGGAGGGAGATACAACATGCCTCTATATCTACAAAAAACTTGCAGAGTTCGATGTGGAGATTTCCACAATTGCTCGTGGCGTATCAGTAGGCAACTCTTTGGAGTACGCAGACGAAATCACTTTAGGACGAAGCATTGTCAATAGAATTAAGTATAAAGCATAATTAGAAAAGAATGTTTGAAAAAGTATATAAACAGTTGAAATTTAACTTCATAATCGCTTTGGCGGTTGTGGTTTTTCATGTCTTCTTGGGTTGGTTTTTATCAAAGAACTTCGAACACGGCATAGCGGGTAATTACGCCACAATCTTAAAAACGTTTGTAGTACTCTACGTGCTAATTTCTATACCTATTACCCTAAAGTTCTTTAACCAAAAACTCAAAAAACTCGCTAACATAACTAACCAAAAGGCACAAGAAGAGGAATACATTAAAGTTTCTGGCTTGCGAATATCTGTGATATTGGCGGGATTAACTTTAGCCATAATGTGCTACTTTATAGAGGATATGCAAGATATGCTATACTTAGTTGCCATTGAGGTGGCTGTGCTGATTTTGTGCATTCCCACAAAAAAGCGTGTGCAGAGCGAAATAGATATTTTTACTAACCAAAACGAGGAAATATAAACAATGACTATTGCAGTTGACTTTGATGGAACTATTGTGGAGGAGGCTTACCCAAAGATAGGCAAGCCGATTCCGTTCGCCATAGATGTGCTTAAAAAGCTGATTAATGAGGAGCACCACTTGGTAATTCTTTGGACTGTTCGCGAAGGTGCTTTGCTACAGGAAGCTGTGGACTATTGCCGTGAGCGAGGAGTGGAGTTTTTTGCAGTAAACAAATTAAATCCAAACGATGACGACTGCCTACAGCCACGAAAAGTTGCTGTGGACATGTTTATCGACGACCGCAATGTAGGTGGCTTGCCAGATTGGGGACTGATTTACCAAATGATAACCAAAAATCAGAATTGGCAGAGTGTTTTCACAGCAGATAACCAGCTACCACAAAAGAAACAGAGAGGTTTTTTTAAAAAGATTTTTTCATAACAAAATAAATAAAAAAAGAGATGATACAGAGAATTCAATCAATCTATCTGATGATAGCAACAGTTTTAGGCATAATCGTAATATTCATGCCAATGAAACCTGATGGAGACATACTCTACTGGGATAAAATTTTCTCAATGGAACTTATTTTGGCAGCTTTAGTGCCAACTATTTCGCTGATAACCATATTCTTATACAAATGGCGTAAGGTGCAAATAGGCTTCTGCTTGGGAATTGTGCTGATAAGTTTTGTGCTGATGATTTTAGAAATTATCGTAATGCTAAAATTCGCTATTCCAGCTATAGCTTTGATATTTAACGCATTATGCGTAGTATTTATAGTTTTAGCAATCTTTGCTATTCGCAGAGACGACAACCTTGTAAAGTCGGTTGATAGAATTAGGTAAAAATCATACAATATGAAAAGGACAACTCTTCTAGTTGCACTAATTCTTATTTCCATTGGAATCTTTGCTCAGAGGCGCTTTGACCACAGAGGTATATATGGAAGAGAGATTACCGTTTTTAGCGCTAGCTTAACTGCTGGAGCTAACTACTATTTCGGTGATGTAGAAGAGGGTGGAATGTTTAGCTCTGGATTCAAAAACCAGGTAAACTATTTTGCTAAAGCAGCACTTGGTTACTCGCCTGCAAAATACATAAACTTAAAGATTGCCATAACAGGAGGTGTACTGTCTGGTAAATCTAACATATATGAGTTTTCGTCGTTTTTTGTAGAGCCAGACTTATATATTGAAGCGCACCCTCTGACGATTTTTTCAAAAAACGACCTATACTTTTTCACAGGTATTGGCATAAATATGAGCAAAATAGAGTCTTATGCTCTAGCAGACTATCATATAAACACCTCTGCTCTTGTACCAGTTGTACCTGTAGGGTTTGGCTACCACTACAACTTTGAAAGTGGGATACATCTAGGCTTTGAGCTGGCTATACGAATGGCGTTAATGGATAGAGTTGATAAGAATTTAGACGCTTATCCTTACTCTATCAATGGCGAGATGATGCGTGGAAAACAATCTAAATTTTTAGATGGTTACTACACTTTTGGTGTAAAATTTGGATATACTTGGTTTTAAACAAATTAAAAATATAATTTATTATGAATTTATCAGATTTATTAAATTCGGATATTGGCAAGCAGTTGGTGCAGGGAATTAGCTCCCAGACAAACGCTTCGCAATCAGACACAGAAAAGGTTTTACAGTCGGCTATACCTGCAATGGTTGGCGGACTTGCAAAGAACACAGACAAGAATGGTCAAGGCATCATGAAGGCTTTGGAAAAACATGACGGTAGCGTCTTGGATAATCTCTCTGACTTCTTAGGTAATGGCAGTGCTGCTTCTGCAGACGGCGCTAAGATATTGAACCACATATTTGGAAGCGACACAGCTACAGTTGCCAACGGCATTTCCAAGACAAGCGGTGTGTCTTCCGACAAAGTTGGAAGCATCATATCTATGGCAGCACCAGTACTAATGGGATACTTAGGCAAGCAAAAAAATGCAACTGGAGTAAAAGACCAAGCTGGGCTAGCTGGCATGCTAGGAGGACTACTCAACGGCAGCAGTCCTTTAGCTTCGCTACTAGACCAAAACGGAGATGGCAAACTTGGACTTGATGATTTAGCTGGACTAGCTGGCAACGCATCAAAAAAAGGCAGCAAGAAATCAGGAGGATTACTAGGGGGATTACTAGGAGGACTTTTCGGTAAAAAATAAATATTTTTATTTTTTCATCGTAAAATTATACCATCAACAGAGGTAGTATTGTAAAAAAATACTACCTTTGTGGGCTAAATCAATTTGGTTTTATTGTGTACTTAAAAACTGAATCTTTATACAAAAAAGTGGCATACAGAAAGTATTATACATTTTTTATTATCTTGGCGATTGCGATATTTGCAACTTCATGTGTCACATCGAAGCATGTAAATTATATGCAAAAACCGTCAGCGAGTATTCCTGATTACCCAGATACAATAAAGTTTGAAGACTATAAACTACAGAAAGGCGACTACCTTAATATTAGGGTTTACTCTCTGAACGATGCAGACATTTCGCTGTACAATTGTGGTAGAGCCGATATAAGAGGACAAGCTGGTGACGCGGCAGGCTCTCGCTTGTGTCTATATATGATTGACGAAGATGGAAAAATAGAATACCCATACCTTGGAGAGATAGAAGCTGAAGGGAAAACCACTCGTCAGCTCAAATTCGAGCTAGAAGACCTATTCAAACAAGATGTTGCAAAATATCTCTCTGTTGACGTATATCTTGCTAATCGTAGCTTTTCTATAATTGGAGAGGGCAAGTCATCTCGAATAAATCTACCACACGAAAAGATAACAATTTTTCAGGCTTTAGCTATGGCTGGGGACCTCACAACATATGCAGATAGGAAGAAGGTGAAGCTTGTGCGCAATACTCCAGAAGGTACTATTGTAAAAGAGTTTGACTTAAGGACAGAGAAGATTATAGACTCTGAGTACTATTACATTCAGCCAAATGATGTAATCTATATTCAATACTCATTTGCAAAACATGTAGGCATTACTCATATATCAAATGCTATCAGCGTTACACTATCCACAACATCATTTGGATTAATGATCTATGGCTTTGGCAAACGCATTTATGAAGATGTAAGTAATCAAAAAAACACAAAATGATTATGAAAAAGGGACTACTGTTTGTACTAATTACGATCTTTTCGCTGTCGTCGTGCTATACGCGTAGAAGCACCAACTTGCTTCAAGAGAGAAAAAGCCTACCTCAGTATGAAAAGGCTAATTACGAAGAATACAAATTGCAAATAAACGACGAACTACTCATTAGAGTTCTTACTACTAATGAGGCTCTAAAAAAAATGTTCCCAGAAGTAAATACTAATAATAATATAGGAGGAAACTCTCATAGAATTTACGAAGATGGCACAGCTGACTTCCCTTATCTACCTAAGGTTTATCTACAAGGCAAGACCATAAAAGAAGCCGAGAGCATTCTCAAAGAGAAGCTCAAAGATTTTTCAGAAGATGTGGAGGTAAAGCTAGCATTACAGACACAGAACTTCTGTGTTATAGGAGAGGCAGGACGTGGTTATTTTCCTATATATAAGGATAGAATGACAATATTTCAGGCTTTAGCATTATCGGGTGGAATCAATGATGGCGCAGTTTTTTCAAAAATTAGAATTATACGCACTACAGACGAAGGGACAATCATAAAATCATTTGACATCCGTACAAAAAGTATCATAGACTCTGAATTTTATTACATTCAGCCAAATGACATTATCTATGTTGATACTTCTAAAAAGAAGTTTTGGGGTTCATCAAACTTAACAAGTTTTTTAGGACTAATAACCTCATCTGTTACTTTTTTACTTACTGTAATTTCTCTTAGCAAATAAATTTATTTTCAATACGTATGACTGAATATCAAAACAACAATCCAAACTCACAACTCATAGAAGAGGAAGAAGGCTCGTCTTTCAACATAATAGAGTGGATTATGAGATGCCTGCACTATTGGTATCTTTTTGTAATAGGCTTAGTAATAGCCTTTGCTATTGCATACTACAAAAACAGAAGCTATGTGCCTGTTTTCAGTTCTTACACACACCTACTGATAGGACAAAGCTCTGGATATAACAATGACCTAATACGCGGATTTGGCACAAGCCTCTCCGGTGGCGGTAACTCTTCGATGGAAAACCAAAAACTTGTACTACGTTCTTATGACCTTGTTGGACGTACTATAAACAATTTGCCCCAACTACAAGCAAATTATTATTCGAAAGGTAGGTTTAAGATTTTACCAAAAAATGGAATATCGCCAATCTCTGTCGATACTATATCTACCACACCAAAAGCAATATATAATCACTACTACCACTTTGTAAAAAAAGACAATAATTCTTTTACTATAACTGTTTTTGACCTTTCTGATAATAAGATAGAGTCCATAGAGGGTAGGTATGATGAGCCTATAGGAACCCAAAGCTTACTGATGATTGTAAAAAAGACTCCAAACTTCAACTATGCTAACGAGATATATTTTTCTCTAAAGAGTAAGCACACGTTGATTGGAGAGTTTTCTAGCAGACTATATGTAGAAAACATCAAGGGTTCATCTGTACTAAATATGTCGTTATCTAGTAGCGATTCCTACAGAGACAGGCTATTTTTAAGGCAACACGCAGAAAGTTTCCTTAATAACAATCTAGACCAAAAAAACTACGAAGCAGACAAGACTATAAGGTTTATAAACGACCAATTGTCCATCATCTCCGATTCGCTAAATATATCAGAAGCGAACCTAAATAACTATAAGATTTCAAGTCAGATGTTTGGCGACAATATGACTACTGTTTTGAGTTCTAAAATGGCATCTCTAGAAGAAAGAGGCAAGCAACTAAAACTAAAAGATGCCTATTTTAAATATCTAAAAAACTACTTGAAAAGTAATATTGAGGATGAGTCGCTCACCTCACCAACATCTATAGGAATACAAGAACCGCGACTTATTTCTTTAGTAGATAAATACAACGAACTCCAGCTAGAAATCGCTGATTTGGGAGTAAGAAACCCTCAGTATGAGATTGTTTCTAATAGGATTAAGCAGATAAAAACCCAACTCGGTGAATTGCTAACATCTGTTACAGATGTATATAAGATAGAGAAAAAGATGTATGATAAAGATGTGGCAGAACTAAACAGTAAGCTTATGCAAGCTCCAGCCAAAGAACTAGCAATGATGGGATATCAGCGTAAGTTCAACATCAATGACAACTACTACACCTATCTTTTACAGAAGCTTTCAGAGGCTCAGATAAAGAAAGCCTCTAACTTTCCTGATCATTCAATAATGCAGGAAGCTATGACTGGTGGTGTAATAAACCTCAGCGACAAAACCAGTCGATATACAATGGCACTATTGCTTGGCTTATTGATCCCTTTACTATTAATTATAATAAAGGAGAAGATGAATGTAGTGATTCGTACTGAGACGGATGTAGAGAAGGCGACTAAAAACCGTTTCCCTATCATCGGGTATATACGCAGAACAAATCATAAAGAGGACGAAAAAGTAATAGCAGCAAAATATCCTAACTCCTTCTTTGTTGAACAGCTACGAGTTATTCGTACTAAAATAGAACTTATACTCCAGCGACACAAAAATATCACAGTTTTGATAAGCTCTGCAGAAAGTGGAGACGGTAAAACATACGTCTCTCTAAATCTTGCGGGGGTATTTGCTATGCGCAATCCAAAAGTTCTACTAGTAGACTTCGACGTTCGTAAACCAAACCTCACCCGCCATATAGACAAAACTCTCTCGAGCAAGCTAGGCTATGTAAATTACATTATCGGTGACTGTACATTAGACGAGGCTATAGGAACAACATCATACGGGTTTGACTTTCTAAAAGCTGGTGCTATACCACCAAATCCAGGTGAGTTTGTACGTAGTCAAAAACTGCAAGAGATGTTCTTGGAGCTAAAGCAGAGATACGACTATATTATCATAGACACATCTCCTGTAGGCTTAGTAACAGACTCTTACGCAATATTTCCTATAGTAGATCTAAAACTGTTAATTGTCCGTAGCTTCAAAACCAATAAATACGAATTTGCAGATGTCGCCAAACGTCTCTATCAAGATAAAGTAGAAAACGTGTACGTAATTATAAATGACTTTGATAAAACTAAAGCCGGTTATGGACGAGGATACGGACAAGTGCAGAAGAAAATCGGTAAATACTACGTTACCGAAGATTTCGAGAAAGAAAAAGAGACTATCATGGAAAAAATCATAAATAAGTACATGGATTTAACTAAGAGACTAAGAAATATAAAGAAATAGTATTTGTATAAAAGTGTAGGGAAGAATTAATTAATAAAAAAGGTACATTACAGTGAAAAATATACGCAATTTTTGCATTATAGCACATATAGACCATGGCAAAAGTACTCTGGCAGATAGGTTGCTTGAATATACCGCAACTATCTCTCAGCGTGATTTGCAAACTCAGGTTTTGGATAATATGGATCTTGAGCGTGAGCGTGGCATCACTATCAAGAGCCACGCCATACAGATGAACTACGAGACAACCAATTCAGAAGGCAAAAAAGAGACTTATGTCCTTAACCTAATTGACACTCCCGGACACGTGGACTTCTCGTATGAAGTGAGTCGCTCGATAGCGGCATGCGAAGGAGCTCTACTCATAGTTGATGCCACGCAAGGCATTCAGGCACAAACCATCAGCAACCTATATATGGCTATGGAGCACGACCTGGAAATCATACCTATCATCAATAAGATAGATGTAGAAAGCG
>CAYFSY010000054.1:0-10639 GCA_964345905.1 uncultured Paludibacteraceae bacterium
TGATACAAAATAACTTACAAAGATAATTCTTTTCTAAAGTTATCTTGAACCTTTAATTTTTAGTAATTTTTTGTAGTAAAAAGTCCGACACCCCCAAAAGTGATTGGACTTTTTGTTTTTCCAGAGCAAAATTACTACCTTTGCCTCAAATTTTTTTCAGACGACCCAAATAGTATGATTATAAACGAGATTTCCGGCCAGCTTTCGCTCCGTTCCTCACAGGTAAGCGGTGCTCTAAGGCTCTTTGAGCAGGGGTGTAGCATTCCCTTCATAGCACGCTACCGCAAGGAGGCTACCGAGTCGCTCGACGAGCTACAGCTCGAGCAGATTTGGCAGCTACACGAGAGGCTCAAAGAGCGCGAGAAACGCAAAGTCGCTGTTATCCAATCGATACGTGAGCAGGGGAGCCTTACGCCAGAGCTCGAGCAGGAGATTCTACGAGCCGCTACGCTTGCCGAGGTCGAAGACCTCTACCTGCCATACAAACCCAAACGCCGCACCAAAGCACAAATCGCCATCGAACGCGGATTGGAGCCGTTGGCAAAAATCATCATGTCGCAAAAGTCTGACGGCATAGCTGGCATAGCCAAAAGCCACGTCAAAGGCGAGATCGGGACAGCGGAAGAGGCAATAGAGGGTGCCAAGAACATTATCGCCGAGTGGGTCTCTGAAAACTCCTTTGCTCGCCGTACTATCCGCAGGATGTTCGAACGCGAAGCGGTTTTGCAGAGCAAACTGATAAAAACCAAAGAAGCCGAGGCGCAAAACTTCAAAGACTACTTCGACTACTCTGTGCCACTCCGAAAAGTCCGCTCACACACTCTGCTCGCCATCCGCAGGGGCGAGGAGCAGGGATTCCTACGTGTGGATATCTCCATCGATGTAGATAGTGCTTTGGATAGGCTCGACGATATTTTTCTGAAAAACTCATCGGAGGCGGCAGAGATGGTGCAAGACGCCATAACCGACAGCTACAAACGACTGATAAAACCCTCGATTGAAAACGAGTTTGCCGCTCTGAGCAAAGAGAAGGCAGACCGCGAGGCGATAGAGATGTTTTCTGAAAACCTACGTCAGCTCCTGCTCTCGCCGCCACTTGGGCAGAAGCGTATTTTAGCCATCGACCCCGGATTCAGAACGGGCTGCAAGGTGGTAACCCTCGACGAGCAGGGCAACCTTCTGCACAACACCACCATCTATCCGCACCCGCCGCATGGCAAGTGGAGCGAGGCACAGCGAAAAATCTCGGCACTCGTCGAAAGCTACAAGACCGAAGCCATCGCCATAGGCAACGGCACCGCCGGACGCGAGACAGAGAACCTTATCAAGAGCATTCGGTTCAGAGACGAGGTGCAGGTGTTTGTGGTAAACGAGAGCGGAGCCAGCATATACTCCGCCTCGAAGATTGCTCGCGAGGAGTTTCCAGACTACGACGTTACGGTTCGCGGTGCGGTCTCGCTCGGCAGGCGGCTGATAGACCCCTTGGCGGAGCTGGTCAAAATCGACCCGAAATCTATCGGTGTGGGGCAATACCAGCACGACGTAAACCAAAAGCAGCTGAAGGAGTCGCTGGACTTTGTGGTGGCATCTTGCGTCAATTCCGTTGGGGTAAACCTCAATACCGCAAGCCAATACCTCTTGACTTACGTCTCGGGCATCGGTGAGGCGTTGGCAAAAAACATTGTGGACTATCGCAAAGAGCACGGTGCTTTTGCCTCTCGTGAGGCGCTGAAGAGCGTGCCGAGGTTTGGCGAAAAGGCGTTTCAGCTCTCGGCAGGATTCCTACGGGTAGAAAATTCCGACAACCCACTCGACAACACGGCAGTCCACCCCGAAAGCTACCACATCGTAGAGCAGATGGCAAAAGACCTTGGGCTGACCACCACCGAGCTCATCGCCGACAAAGAGGCTATCCGAACAATTGATATTCAGCGATACGTGAGCAAAGATGTGGGTATTCCCACCCTGAAGGACATTGTAGAGGAGCTCTACAAACCGACTCGCGACCCGCGAAAGAAAATCGAGGTTTTTGAGTTCGACAGAAATATCTCGAAAATCTCTGACCTACGTGTAGGCATGGTGCTTCCGGGAATTGTAACCAACCTGACTAAGTTTGGAGCCTTTGTGGACATCGGCATACACGAAAACGGGCTGATACACATCTCGCAGATTACAGACCGCTTCATAAGCGACCCTTCGGAGGTTCTAAAACTCAACCAACAGCTCATGGCAAAAGTCATCGAGATAGACCAAAAACGCAAACGTATATCCCTAAGCCTCAGAGACCTATGATTTCCATTCTCATCTCAAACTTCAACCTCGACGTCAGGCGGCTGGTCGGCGATTTGCATAGCCAAGCCGGCGGTTTGGGTGTGGAGGTAGAGATATTGGTGGCGGAAGATGGCTCAGACAGATTTGTGCAAGAAAATTCAGAGATAACAAGCCTGCAGGGCGTTCGCCATATCGTTTCCCTGCAGAATCGCGGCAGAGCCACCACACGGAACACATTGGCTCGAGAGGCGAAGCATCGCTACCTGCTGTTTCTCGACGCCGATTCGGAGGTAATAAACGATAGGTTCCTAAGCAGATATTTAGCCGTTCTCTCCGAAAAGTGTGTTATAAACGGTGGAATCCGCTACAGGGAGTCCGACGAAAAGCCAGAGTATTCGCTTCGCCTACGCTACGGACACGAGCGAGAGGAGGCTACAGCCATAGAGCGGCAGAAGCAGTCGCTGTCGTTTACTACGTTTAACCTACTGATTGATGGGCAGATATTCCAAAAGATAGAGTTCGACGAAGCCATCTCGAGCTACGGCTACGAGGATTTGGTCTTTGGCTACGAGCTAAAGCGGAGTGGTTACCACATTCAGCATATAGACAATCCTCTGTATCACACAGGGCTAGACACCAACCACGTCTTTCTACAAAAGACAGAAACCGCCATACAGAACCTAAAATACGTCTATCGACGCTATCCAGAGGTTGCACGCTACTCAAGGATTCTTGGCGTTTATCGCAAAATAGAAAAATATCGGCTTGACACCATAATCATACCTATTCTTAAAATACTAAAACCACTCTTCAAGAAAAAACTGCTCTCTGAGCAACCTTCGCTAAGAATATTCGACCTCTACAAGCTAGGAGAACTATTAGCAAAATAAACTTTGTTAAAGAAAATTTGTCAAAAGGTTAGAATTTGGTTCGTAACTGCAAAAAAAAGATTAACTTTGCAGACCGTACCAAATAAGATAATTTTTTATAACAAAATAAATTACAAAAAAAGAGATGAAAAAAATACTTTCAATCGTACTGTTGAGCGTTGTTGTCGCCACTGGTGCATTTGCTCAGAAGAAGAATGTAAAAAAGGCTTACAACCTTTCTATGGCTTATGAGAATCCTGACTTCGACCAAGCAGAGATGCTTATAGACCAAGCTTTGAACGACCCTTCTACAGCTAACGACCCATACACTTGGTGGGTTGCTGGTCATATCCAAGACCGCAAGATTTTCTGGGAGAACGAAAAAGAAGCAATGGGAGGTTCTAGAGACTTAGAACTACAGGCAGAGGCTGCTTTCAGAGCCTACGACTACTTCATAAAAGCTGCTGAACTAGAAAAACTACCAAACGCAAAGGGCAAGATTGTGAACAAGTACACAAAAAAAATTGCTGAAACTTTAGCGTGGTACTACAGAGGATACTTCATCTTCAACTACGGACTCAGACAAGCTGAATATGAAAGCTATGACATGGCTGTGCAAGCTATAGACAAACACCTTGCTATTCCAGACCTTGAGTTCATGAAGGATTACAGAGGTAATGAAAACGCTCCAAAGCCACAAAAGGATAGCACTTATCGCAAAATTCAGTTTTACAATGCAATATATGTGCAATCATCGGGCAATACAGACGAGGCTATTGCTAGATTTGAGGCTATTAAAAATAACGGCGTAGAGGAGAGCGTAATATATCAGAATTTGTATAACTTATACAAAGACAAGAAGGATAGCGTAAACATGGATAGAATACTAGTGGCAGGTATAGATCGTTTCCCTGAAGAGCTTGTATTCTTAGGACTTAAGATAAACACTTATCTCGAAAAAGGACAGAGCAGCGAGGCTCTAGTGATGCTTAATAAAGCTATCGAGCGCAACCCAAAGAATGCTCAATACTACACTATTCGCGGACAAGTTTATCGTGATCTTAATAATGCTACAGCTGCTATGCAAGATTATGACAAGGCTATTACCCTAGATCCAACAAAACCTGTTTATTACTACAACAAGGGTGAATTCCTATTCTTCAGAGGCACTGATGCTGCTAACGCTGCAACAGACCCAGCAAATAGAGCTATAGCTCAGAATCTTGCCGCAGAGTCTTCTCGCTACTTCAATGATGCTAAAGCAGCATTCAACAAAATACTAGACATTGAGCCAGACAACAAAGAGGCGCTAGTAATGCTTCGTAGAATAGCTGTTCGTGAAAACAATCAGGCAGAGATAAATAGACTTACTAAGCTTATTGATAAACTATAAGCAGTAGAAATCATAGTTATAATAAGAGTCACAGGCAAAACAAGGATAGCTTGTGACTTTTTTTATTAAGTTTGACGAAAAAATAGTACCTTTGCAAAAATTATTCATTTTAAAATCAAAAAATATAATTAATAAAACATGAAGAAAGTTGTACTCATTTCACTTAGCGTACTGGCTATGCTTGCTTGTGGTAACAAAAACAAAACCAATGCAGGAGATGCTAAAAAACAAGAGGTACAGACAGATAGTATCGACTCTTCTGCATCTGCAAGAAACCTTGCAATCGCCGTGATAAACACAGATACTGTGCTCGAAAAGTATCAGTTTGCAATAGAAGCAAAAGAGAAGATGATGAAAAAAGCCGAAGATGCTCGCCTTTCGCTCAACACCAAAGGACAGCAACTACAGAAGGAGATGATGGACTTTCAGAATAAGATAGATAATAACGCTTTCCTGAGCCGCGAAAGAGCCGAACAGGAGGCATCACGCCTACAGAAGAAACAAGGCGAACTGGAGCAGCATGGAGCCAAACTCGAAAACGAATTTATGGTAGAACAACAAAAGCTATCTCTACAGCTGAAAGACAGTATCTCAAAGGCTATTGCAGAGATAAATAGCGATGGTAGGTTTGCTATGGTACTAACCACAAGTTCACTTACAGACAATGTATTATACGCTGACAAGTCACTTGATATTACAAGTGACGTGATAGAGTTGCTAAATAAAAGATTTAAAAAGTAAATATTTATTTTTCATATTAACCAGTAGTGGAGTTCGTCATGATAGAATTCTGCTACTTTTTTTTATAATTTCATCTATACTAGAAAAAGGGATAAGCTTTTAAACTCATCCCTAATTTCTACATCCTATTTTCTAATATTCTCAATTCTTAACTATAACCTTATATTCTCCAACTCCTTTTACTGTCCGTATTTTGAGGATATAGGCACCATTACTCAAACTAGATACATCAATAGAAATGTCATTTGCAACACAATGCGTGCCTAGCACCTTTTCCCCGAGCATATTATACAGCTCAATACTCGCGACAGCCTCATCACTACTTATGTTTAAGATATCTTTAGCTGGGTTTGGGTAGACACTAATGCTTTGAATTACATTCTCCATTCCTGTTGTGGCTTCAGTTGTAAACGTGGCCTCCTCACCATATATTTTAGTATATCCAATCTTTACAAAAGCTCTGAAGGTGTAACTTGTATTTGGTCTTAAGTTTATTATATCAGCTGAGAATGTATCGGTTACTGAGGCAGAAAGCACTTCTGTATAGCTACCTGTATCTGTGGCTCTCCACTCAAAACCTTTTTCGGTAACTATACCACAAGTTCCCTGCACAAAGCTACCATTTAGAGTAGCAGAGGTCTGAGCAATATCTGTTGCAGAAGCTGTTGCAACCGTAGTATTTACAATATCCATGCCACACACATAAGTTCCCGTGGTAGTAAAATCGGCACTGTTTGAACCATATAGCACCGACCAGCCTCTGTTGACAGCGTTTTGCTTGTTTGTGGTAAATACTATTTCAGAATTACCCGCATCAGCTGATACAATAGGATAAATCTTTGCATTATCCTCTGCTTGACGTAGAGGTAGAGCGCAATATATGCTGTCTAAAGTCTGAGTAGAAAAGTTGTTGTCGTCACAATAAAATTTGGTGAGCGCAACACAGTCGCTAATATCGAGTGTAGTAAGCATATTGCCTCTACAATTCAAATCTACTAAAGCACTACATCCACTTATATTTAGCGAAGAGATATAGTTGTTACGGCACCACAAAGCTTTCAATCTATTATTGTGAGAGGCATCTATAGCAGTAATTTTTGCTCCATTACGACCACAATCTATTTTACTTATATCTCCGTAAATAACCATAGTATCTGCCTATGATAAATAACCTCTTAGATACTCCCAGCTTGTGCCTACTTCGCGTCTAACATCTGTACCACCGCTGACAATCCTAATCTGAGTCTCTGGTTCGTCTGCCACAAAGTCGAGCTGTATCTGTTGTAGCGACTGCACCGAAAGCTTAATCCAGCAAGACATATTTACCTGCGATGAGCCACCTTCACACGCATAGGAGCCGTCAGTCTCAATATTACTGTTGTTTGAAGCGTATTTTACCTCCCACTCCTTATCTGTAGCATTTTGGCTGTTGGTGGAAATTACCGTAGCATGGTTTGCCGAAGAGGTAGACTCAGCTGGATAAATCTTTCTCTATCAGCTACTTGCCGCTGAGGTAATGTACAATAAATATCATCTAATACTTGAGTTTTAAAGCTATTATTGTAGCACTTCAGAGTCTTCAAAGCTGTCAGCTCTGTTACATCCAGAGCAGTAAGTGCATTGTCGCTGCAAGATAGGTAGTCCAGCATGTCGCAGCCTGTTAGCACCAATGAGGTAAGAGCGTTGTTTTCGCAGTAAATCTCAGTCATTCCAGCGTTGTTCGAAAAGTCTATTCCCGTTATCTTTGTTCCGTTGTAGGAACAGTCAAACTCTTTGACGTTGCCATAAACTTTCATCGTCGTGGCTTGTGCCACATGTTCACTTTGGAAGAATGACACAAACGATCCAATCGTAAACGTGGTGTCTTTAGTCCCGCTAATAATCCTCACAGGAGTGTTGTCTGCATCAGCCGCCATATCAATCGCCATTGGCTCTCCTTGCTGCACAGTAAGTTCAATCCAACGGTACATGTTCGCCGTTTGTCCCATTGCTAAATTTACATTAGCAAACATCATTAGCACCATAAGCGCTAAACTCAATCTAAGTGTTTTTCTCATAAAATGATTCTCTTTTTTTTAAATTTTTTATTAAAGTTATTAAATACCTAATCATTGGAGGGCAACTTACATATACAAAATCCCCTCATCGATACCCGCATGAGCATCAACAATGGCTTAATATTTAAATGTTTTGTAAGAGAGTTTTGTTGTTTTTTATAAGAGAGTGCAAAGGTAATATGTTTTTCTGAAATGGCAAAAAAAATCGTCAATTTCATTCGGCAAAACTTACCAGCTCAATAAAATTGCAAAAATGAAAATTTATGAGTAATTTTGCGATGATTTTTTAGAAAACACAAGAAAAAATGAACGTTAAAGATATAATTGACATTTACGATAAGGCGGTACTGAACCTCTACATTGGTAAGATTTCAGGAGCGTTTCTCTTTGCAAAAAAGATGATAAAAGACCTCAAGGAGTGGGAGCTGCAGCAGGAGCTAAGCAGCTACACCTCTATCTATTATAACATGCTCTCGTTCCGTATCCAGAGCGGGCAGGAGGAGCTTGACGAGGAGTCTCGTAAAATCTACAACCAGATGATAGTGGGCACTTTTCTGCTACTGACTAAAACCAAGTGGATACTGCTACGGCAGCACACAAACCTGATAGAGGCGGAGGGCGAAAAGTACGCCTTAGAGAACCCGCAAGGCTTTACTAACAACTTCGTTGAGAGTATCGAAAAACTTCCTAAACTGCTTGAAAATTTAAAACAAAAAGAGCAAGAGGAGACTGAAATATCTGAGTTTGATAGCCGAATACAGGAGTATCAGAGCATCAACTCGGCACTTTTCTCGATAATCCTGATGAAGCCGACGCTCAGCGAAAGCGAGTTTGAGATGGTAGAGGGGATAATCCGAAACGGAAAAATCGGCTTGGAGTCGCGTTCCATAGCGGTTACGGCTCTGACTCTGAATGCACTGCGCACGTTCGATAGGCAAAAGGTTCATCTACTGCTCGACCTCTGCCAGAGCGACGAACTCGCTATCAGGCAACGTGCAATGGTGGGATTTGCTCTGCTGCTATCGAAGTTTGGGCGAGTGATGGACTTCGA
This sequence comes from uncultured Paludibacteraceae bacterium, assembly GCA_964345905.1. Taxonomy (GTDB): domain Bacteria; phylum Bacteroidota; class Bacteroidia; order Bacteroidales; family Paludibacteraceae; genus F0058. The sequence goes on from CAYFSY010000054.1 coordinate 8,383, forward strand.
GGACTCTATTCAGGACAGAATCTTAGAGCTAAAGCAAGACGAGGATTTTGTAAAAGACCTACAGAGTATTGTTTTCCAAATAGTTAGAACGACAGAGACCCAAGAGGTTACCAAGCATATCAACGAGGATATCATGCCTGAGTTGCAAAAGATGTCGCCAAAAATCAAAGAGAAGCTCGACGAAATCGACGATGTGGACGACGACGAAAAGATTATGCCAAAAATCGATTCCCTAATAGACGAGATGAACGTATCGGACAAGCTTCACGCCTTTGCAGACCTGCAAATGAGCGGTTCGGACGTCTATGCAAGCACCTTCTCGCAGATGAAAAAGTTCCCGTTTTTCAACTTCCTCGAAAATTGGGTAATGCCATTCTCAGAGACCAATCCATATTTGGCTAAGTTCAGAGGCGAAAGAGAAAAGCTTTTAGGCATAGTGGGGTCAAACCCAATGCTTTGCAATTCCGATAAATACTCTTTTATAATGAACCTGATGATGGCACCTGAGGGACAGCTCGACGCCATACAGCACGCTATAGGCGAGGAGAAGGAGCAGATTACAGACATGATAAAAGAGAAAGCCAATTCAGAGCAGTTCTCTGAAAAATCGATTATGTCGAACCACTACATCTTGGATTTGTACAGGTTTTTTGCCTTCTCGCAGCGTGGCAGGGAGTTCGACAACCCGCTGTTCCGAATACTTTCGCTCATAAATTCAGAGACTTTCCACAAAGTTTTTTCAGAAAAAGAGCAGAAAATCGCCATTGCAGGCTACTATTATCAATACAATCTATATTTTCCTGCAATACATCTCTATAAGCAATTGGTTTCGGCGGTGGCAGATGAGTATAGCGTGGAGGGTTATAGAAATTTGGCTTACTCGTTCCAGCAAGTCTCTGACTTCCAAAATGCTATCCGCTACTACATCTTAGCCGAATCGCTCGACAAAAAGAACATGTGGTATCAGCGCCGTTTGGCTTTCTGCTACCGCAAGGTTGGCGACTTCGACAAGGCGATTCAGTGCTACCAGACCGTCCTTGAGAGCAACGAGGAGGACTTCCGAGTGATGTTCCGCTTGGCAAACTGCTTTATGGACAAAGGCGACTACAATCAGGCTCTGGAGTGGCTCTACAAGATTGACTACCTAAAGCCAGACTACCCACGCCTGAAGTCTGTCATGCTACAAGCCTTCTGGCTGTCTGACAAGTCTGAGCGAGCCAAAGAGTTGGTCGAGAAGTCGCCTGAGTATTGGGAGACTTTGGCGGATTTATCGACCATCGGACACGTTTACCTGAGCCTACGCGACAAGCAGCAGGCGATTGAATACTACCGCCGCGCCATCTCGAAATCTAAGATGCTTGGAGAGTACCTCTCGGTAGTTTACCGCGATTTAGACATATCTACTCTGCAGAAAAACGGCGTTACCCGCAGTGAGCTCGACCTACTGCTTGAGCTTGTTTTAATTGATAACTTCAGATAACCTCGATGCAGCCAAACACTCTAAATATCAACGACTTTAGTTACGACTTGCCTGAATCGAGCATCGCCAAATACCCTTTGGCAGAGCGCGATAGGTCAAAGCTGCTGCACTTCGACGGCAAAGAGATTTCGTCCATGCACTTCTACGACCTGCCAAGCCTGCTCAAGCCACACGACTTTTTGGTTTTCAACAACACAAAGGTTATTCAGGCTCGTATCAGAATGAGGAAGTCGTCGGGAGCAGAGATAGAGATTTTCTGCCTCGAACCGCTTGTGCCAAACGAGTATCAGCAGGTTTTCGAAGCACGCGAGAGCGTTACGTGGAAGGCAATGGTGGGCAACATGAGGCGGTGGAAAGGCGAGCCGTTGGAGGCGGAGGTAGAGGCAGCTGGCGTAGAGTGCAGGCTACAAGCCATCTACAAAGGCGAGCTTGGCAATATGTCTCACGAAGTGGAGTTCCGTTGGGACAACCCCGAAGTTACCTTCTCGGAGATACTTACCGCCGTTGGCGAACTGCCGATTCCGCCGTACCTAAACCGCAAAACAGAGGCTTCAGACCTCACTACATACCAGACCGCCTACGCCAAAGAGCTTGGCTCAGTTGCCGCACCCACAGCGGGGTTGCACTTTACTGAACAGACCTTTGCGGCTCTCAGGGAGAGTCAGATTCAGACCTCGGAGGTTACGCTGCATATTGGTGCAGGCACCTTCCAGCCTGTCAAATACGATGAGGTGTCACGGCACGAGATGCACTCAGAGCTCTTTTCGGTCAGCATTA
>CAYFSY010000055.1:0-2467 GCA_964345905.1 uncultured Paludibacteraceae bacterium
ATCAACTGAAACACGTTTGCATACTCTGGCATATAGGTGTAGGTGGCAGGCATTCCTGAGAACATTTGGTTAGACCAATGAGCGTATTCGCCTGTCTCTTGGTGGTACTTGCGAGCATCCATGCCCCACCCTGTTCCGCTCTTGATATCGTATTGCACGAGCGTTTTATTCTCCAAAATCATTGGATAGAAAAATGCCATAGAAAGCACTACAAAAATAACCATTGCCAAGAGGTGCTTTCCGTAACCTTTGAAACTAAAATTTCCTTTTCCCATTTTTATTGAACTTGTTTTGATTACAAATAATTTACAAAACGCAAAGTTAATGATTTTGAGTGATATTTTTTCAAAAGTTTTTCATTTAAGAAACAAAAAAGAGTGGACAAATGCCCACTCTAAACTTATTCTAATTGCGAATAAAGCAAAAAGCCTCTTTTTAAGCGTTTGCTTTTTCGAAATCTTGCATGCATTTTACCAATGCCTCTACTGCCTCTACTGGACAAGCGTTGTAGATAGAAGCACGGAAACCACCAACTGAGCGGTGTCCCTTGATACCAACCATGCCACGCTCTTTTGCAAATGACATGAAGTCAGCCTCTTTGTCTTTGTACTGTTCAGCCATTACGAAGCATACGTTCATAAGTGAGCGGTCTTCCTTAACAGCAGTACCAACAAACATCTTGTTGCGGTCGATTTCAGCATAAAGCATATCTGCCTTCTTCTGGTTGATTTTCTGCATAGCCTCTACTCCACCAAGAGATTTTACCCACTTCAATGTCTCGTGCATAGCAAAGATAGACACTACTGGAGGAGTATTAAACATAGAGATATCCCTTGCAGCCTCAGCAGCGTGAGTGCGATAGTCAACCATTGTTGGTAGTGGATTCATGTATTTGCGGTCTGCAACTTTTCCAAGAAGGTCTTTGCGAATGATTACAAAAGTAACACCAGCAGGACCTACGTTTTTCTGAGCACCACCATAAATAATACCGTATTTTTTCACGTCAACTGGACGGCTCATGATGTCTGATGACATATCAGCAACCAATGTAACAGGACTATCTATATCGTGCTTAATCTCTGTACCATAGATAGTATTATTAGTAGTGATATGGAAATAATCTGCATCTGTAGGAATTGTGAAATTCTTAGGGATGTAAGTGTAGGTTTTATCCTCCGAAGAAGCAACAACCTCTACCTCACCAAAGTTTTTAGCCTCTTTTATAGCTTTTTTAGCCCAAACACCTGTCTGAAGAAAAGCTGCTTTTTTGTTAAGGATGTTAGCTGGTACAGTAAAGAACTGTGTGCTTGCTCCACCACCGAGGAACAATACTTCATATCCCTCTGGGATGTTGAGCAACTCACGCCAAAGCTGGCGAGTCTCTTCCATTACACGCTCCCAACCAGGTGTACGGTGAGAGATTTCCAACAAGCCAATGCCTGTTCCGTCAAAGTTACGAATTGCGTCGATAGTTGATTCTACCGCTTCTCTTGGCAGAACACATGGTCCCGCATTGAAATTATAAGCTACTTTCATTTCTTATTATAAGTATTTAATTATTAATTAATTATCTATTTTTACAATTACGAGCAAAAAAACTTTTCAAAGATACAAATTAAAAACCAAATGGCAAAATTATTCTGCACTTTTTTCTATTTAACTCAATTATTTAGTAACAATTCTTTTTATATTGCGATAAAAATTGTAACTTTGCGTTTTCATTTTATTTAGAGTAAATTATAACAATCTAACACCAAGTAAATAAGTACTTTATGGGACTGTTTTCATTCACACAAGAAATTGCAATAGACCTTGGCACAGCTAACACCGTTATTACGCATAACGGAAGGACTGTAGTTGACCAACCATCTATTATAGCTATAGATAATCGCTCTGAAAAGCTTATCGCTGTAGGCGAAGAGGCACAAAAGATGCACGAGCGTACAAACGAACACATCAAGACTATTCGTCCGCTGAAAGACGGCGTGATAGCAGACTTCCGTGCGGCGGAGATGATGATAAAAGGTATGATAAAGATGATACCAAGACGTCGCATGCTGATAAAACCAACGCTTAAAATGGTAATAGGAATACCTTCTGGCTCTACTGAAGTGGAGATTCGTGCTGTACGCGACTCTGCTGAGCAGGCTGGCGGACGCGAGATTTACCTGCTATTTGAGCCTATGGCTGCAGCAATGGGTATAGGACTCGACGTAGAGGCACCACAAGGAAATATGATTGTGGATATAGGCGGAGGAACGACTGAGGTGGCAGTGATGTCGCTTGGCGGGTTGGTTGCTGATAGGTCGCTGAAGATTGCAGGAGACGAGTTCACTGCCGACATCGTGGAGTATATGGGTCGCCAATACAATATTAAAATTGGAGAAAAGACTGCCGAGCAGATAAAAATCAACGTCGGTTCGGCGCTGACAGAGCTTCCTGCAGAGGAGGAGCCAATGCCATACGA
>CAYFSY010000055.1:2502-10495 GCA_964345905.1 uncultured Paludibacteraceae bacterium
CAATGACAATACCTGTTACCTACAAAGAGATTGCACACTGCCTTGACAAGTCTATCTCACGTATCGAGACGGCTATAATCTCGGCTCTTGAGGCTACACCACCTGAGTTATATTCAGATATTGTAAGTAATGGTATTCATCTTGCAGGTGGTGGTGCATTGCTCAGAGGTTTGTCAAAAAGATTTTATGATAGAATTCACATTCCTTTCCACGTAGCAGACGACCCGCTTCGCTCTGTAGCACGTGGCACAGGCATTGCTCTAAAGCACACTGAGAAATATAAATTCTTGCTTAAATAAAGCATTGGTTTTCAATAAAAAAGTTGATATAAAAGTATCATTATGAATAGAATAAACAATCTTTTTGGAATAAAATACCCAATAGTAGAGGGTGGAATGGTTTGGTGTAGTGGATGGAGGCTGGCTGCTGCGGTGAGCGAGGCTGGTGGACTTGGTCTTATTGGCTCTGGCAGCATGGATGCCGAAATTCTACGCGAGCATATACAGAAGCTTCGTCAGCATACCGATAAGCCTTTCGGGGTGAACATTCCGCTTATGTACTATCGTTCAGAAGAGATTATCAAAACTGTGATAGAGGAGCATGTACCAATAGTCTTTACCTCTGCGGGTAACCCAAAGAGTTGGACTCAGACTTTCCACAACGAAGGCATAAAGGTGGCTCACGTGGTTTCGAGCAGCAAGTTTGCTCTAAAGGCACAAGAGGCTGGCGTAGATGCTATTGTGGCAGAGGGTTTTGAGGCAGGCGGACACAACGGCGTGGAGGAGACCACGACGCTGGTGCTGATGCCTCAGGTTCGCCAAGCGATAGAGATACCGCTGATAGTTGCAGGTGGCATATCTTCAGGCTCAGCTATGTTTGCAATGATGGCTTTGGGAGCGGAAGGTGTACAAATCGGTACACGCTTTGCGATGACCAAAGAGAGCTCTGCTTCAGAGGCGTTTAAGCAGGTGTGCGTAGGACTGAAAGAGGGAGACACAATGCTCGCCATGAAAAAGGTTAGCCCGACGAGAATGATAAAAAACGACTTCTACACAGTAGTAAAAGAGGCTGAAGACCGCGGTGCTACTGCAGACGAGCTTCGCGAATTACTCGGACGTGGCAAGGCTAAACTCGGCATATTCGACGGCGACGTGAAAGACGGACTATTGGAAATAGGACAGATTGCTGCATTCATCGACGACCTACCAACCGCAGGCGAGGTTGTAGAGCAAACTATCACAGAGTATAACGCTTTGGCAAGAAAGTCTTTCGAAACATTTTAAGTAACGAATTCAGATAAAACAAGAGAGATGTAGAGATTTGACTTAATTTTTACATCTTTTTTTAATAAAAATTTTATCACTAACTTTGCTGGAAAAATTATAGGATTATGGCAAAACTTACATTAAAGCAACGATATAAATATATTATCGACTGGTTCGATAAAAACAAGGGAAAGCAAGAGACCGAGCTGGACTACGGCAATGATTTTCAGCTACTTGTGTCGGTAATACTCTCGGCACAATGCACCGACAAGCGCGTCAATATGGTTACGCCAAAGCTCTTTGAGCAGTTCGGCGATGCAGAGGCGATGAGCAGAGCCACCTACGACGAGGTGTTTGAGCTGATTGGCAGCGTAACCTACCCAAATAGCAAGTCGAAGTATCTGGTGGATTCCGCTCGAATGATTCTTGAGGATTTCGGGGGAAAAATCCCTATGAGTGTGGACGAGCTACAGCGACTGCCGGGGGTTGGTCGCAAGACTGCCAATGTCATTGCTTCGGTGCTTTTCAATCAGCCAAAGATGGCTGTGGATACACACGTTTTCCGCGTGTCGCGTCGTCTCGGACTTTCGGAAGGCACTACCCCGCTGCAGGTAGAGCGAGACCTTATGGCAAACATCCCCAAGCACCACATTGCCAACGCACACCATTGGCTGATACTGCACGGCAGATATGTGTGCCAAGCGCGTAAGCCTAAGTGCGATGAGTGCGGTATTTCGCCTTGGTGCAAGCACTTTCAAGGGGGATGAAACAGTTTTATTCCTTAGGTTTTAACCGAAAATCAAATTGCTAAACTGACTATGTCACCCCTTGCGGGGTTTGTAATAAATTTGATGGCTTTTTCTATAATCCTGCCACCCCTTCGGGGTTATTTGCCAAAACAAAAACAATTTGACTACGTCATTTTGCTCTTATTTACTCGCAAATTTCTAAATTGCTCAATTCCTAAATTTTATAACAATTACCCCTTTCCATTCATCACTACAAACGGCACTATCATCTCCTCAAGTGATATTCCGCCGTGTTGGAACGTGTTGCGGAAGTACGAGGCATAGTAGTTGTAGTTGTTTGGGTAAGCCAAAAAGTTGCGGTTTTTTGCAAAAATATAGCTCGAACTGACGTTGTGGCTTGGTAGCTGCACACGGCTTGGGTTGAGTATCTCAAAAACCTCATTCTTATTGTAGCTCAACGACTTACCCGTCTTGTAGCGTAGATTTGTAGTAGTCTCTTTGTCGCCAACAACCTTCACAGGCTTATTGACGCAGACTGTGCCGTGGTCTGTGGTAACCACCACCGTGAAGTCCGTCTTAGCCAATTCTCTAAATAATTGTATCGCAGGCGAGTGCTGAAACCAATTCATCGCCAAAGCTCTATAAGCCGTCTCGCTCTGAGTGATTTCGCGAATTACACGCATCTCTGTTCTGGCATGCGAAAGCATATCGATGAAATTGAGCACACAGACATTCAGTTGATTATCTGCAATCTGTGGTAGAGTCTCTATCAGCTTTTCGCCCTCGCTGGAGGTGTTGATTTTGTGGTACGAAAAGTTGATGTTGCGGCGATAACGCTTCATCATCTCGCCAATCAGCTCCGCCTCAAACTGGTTCTTGCCCTCCTCCTCTGCGTCGTCGAACCAATACTGCGGATACATCTCTTTGATTTGCAGTGGCATAAGTCCCGAAAGAAGTGCATTGCGAGCGTACTGAGTGGTAGTGGGTAGGATTGAGTAGTAGAGCGTGTCCTCCTCGACATTAAAATACTGATTTATAGACTTTTGTAGCATCTGCCACTGGTCGTATCGGAAGTTGTCGATGACAATCATAAAGACCTTCTTACCCGCATCAAACATCGGGAAAATCTTGGTTTTGAATATATCTGGTGACATCAGCGGTCGCTCACCTCCCTGCTTGAACCAACTTTCGTAGTTTTTCGAGATATATTTAGAAAAGGCAAAGTTTGCTTCCTCTTTCTGCGACATCAGGATTCCGAGCATATTCTCGTTTTGAGTCTCGTCGAGCCTCAAATCCCAAAAAGTCAGCTGGCGATAGATGTCGAAAAATTCCTCGTCGGAATTGGCGTTGGTTATATTTAGGTTAATGTCTTGGAACTCACTGCTATACTCCGAAGTGGTCTGCTCTTTTACTATGTCCCTTTTGTGCAAGTGTTTTTTCAGAGCAAGAAGTATCTGGCTTGGGTTTACAGGCTTTGTCAGGTAGTCTGCAATCTGCTTGCCGATGGCTAAATCCATGATATTTTCAGCCTCATTTTTGGTAATCATTATCACAGGCAGGTTGGGTTTTAGGCGTTTTATCTTTGATAGTGTCTCCAAACCCGAAAGTCCCGGCATGTTTTCATCTAAAAACACTATATCGAAATTCTCGGAATTGATAATCTCTATCGCATCAAGTCCGTTGGTGCACTTCGAGACCTCGTAGCCTTTGTCTGCTAAAAATATAAAGTAGGGTTGCAGCAAATCAATCTCATCATCAACCCACAGAATTTTTCCTTGTATGTTCATAAAATATTTTTTACGTTGTTATAAAAATTAAAATATCTCTTTGAAAATTTTAGGCAAATCTTTATCTAAACTTCCTTTGTAGTCTGAATGCGGAATTTCGAACCTTTCCAATACCAATTTGAAGCGTCTAAAACCCTCCTCGTCTCTGCAAGCAACCCAAGAGACGCCAAGTTGGTCGCATTGATTTTTATTTTGTTGAGAAAGAGTGTCTGCCACAAAGACATCGCTGCACGAGCAATTATAGCATCTGCACTCTCTGGATTGCCTTGTCCCATAAGCTTAACTTCGCATTTATATTCATTTCCTTTGTTTTTAAGATAAAAATCAATCTCTCTATCAACATCTAAATCTTTGTTCTTTACGAAAGTGTCAGAATTGTAATATTTATCTTTTACCCCATACAATTTGCAAAGTGTAAGCATCAGGTACTTCTCTACTCTTTTGCCTGTTGTGCTCCACATACCACCACGCAAGGCAGCTCGTTTAACAGCCAATGTGTTAATTACAATTAAACTTTCACTGACATTCAAATCTACACTAACGCCCTTGAACTTGATAGTTAGTGTTAAATCCATATCTTTTTCATCTTTTACCAAATCTTGAATACTTTGATAAAGTGCTTCAAAATGCTCATACGAAGCCTCTATAACAATCTTTTTGGTTGCAGAGCGATACATATTGCTAATTGTTTTCTTATTCAACCCTGAATTTATCGCAATATCATCTGAAGGTAAATTCTCGTTTAGAAAGGCATTCTTATACCAATCTATAGTAATATCTTTTGATTGCAGTTTAGCATCAACAACTTTTTTGAAAAAATCTACTGAAAATTGCAAAAACTCTGCATTTATCAGATTTACAACTTCAATCCTATAATCCTGAGACTTGATAACTCGAGAGATTATGTTTTTAATTACTTGCTCTTTTATAACCATAAACAGATTGTTTAAATTCTTCTAATGTTAGAAATTTTGTGTTATTTTCTTCAAAAATTTTCTTTTGTGGCTGAAAAGTCTTCATATACTCGAAGTATTGCACCTCTTTTTCGGTAAGAAAAAACTTACGATTAAGCTTCTTTGCTGTTCTTCCAAGTGTGCCACTTCCTCCGAAAGGGTCAAATACTAAATCGCCTTTGAATGAGTAGTATTCAACCACTCTTTTGCATAACTCATATGGAAAAATTGCAGAGTGAATTTTATCTGATTTTGGGGAAATTTTCCAGACATTTGTTGTCTCAAAACCATCTTCCACTTTACTACTCTCCACTGTTTGTAAATCATATTGGCGGATATTCCAATCCAATAACTTTTCCGTCTGCTTTCTATATACCATCAGATATTCAGTAACAGAATTTGACTTATAAGCCAATGGTTTTCTGTGTTGCTGAAAGCCACCAACACGATTTTTTACACTAAACTCTGGCTTTTCCCACACTATATCGTCGATAAATTCCCAACCCATTTGGGTTAAATAGTAGTGTAAATCGAAAGGGATTGGATACCTTCTGCTTGAATGTGAGCGACTTATTCGTGGCACAATCACAGGCGAAGTATTTACAATCAAAAATCGCCCCTCTTTTGTAATCCTATAAACATCTAAAAAGACCTCTTCTAAAAAATGTAAATACGCTTCGTAGCTCGGATAAATCGAGTAGTCTCTGGCATTGTAGTATGGTGGCGACGTAAAAGTCAGATGTACACTTTCGTCTGGCACCAACTTCATAACATCTCGGACATCTGCATTAACCACTACATTTTTCAAAAAGCCGTATGTTTCCGCGTGTGGAAGCAGGTCTTTTTCTGCTTTCTCTTTTGCAAAATACTCTTTATAAATTACATTTCTGACAACTTCGTTTTCGTGATTGATAAGCTCCTGAAGTGTTTGGTCAACATCAGAATTTCCTTTGAAAACAAGCAGAGCACGAATCGCTTGCGAAACTATTTTAGGGTCTTCATTATTTAATAACTTTTTGAGAATCGGAATCGATTTTTTATTTCTCATCCGCCCAATAGAGGAAACCGCCTCACGCTTGACAATTGTACTCGTATCGTTCAAAGCAATAGGATACAGAGAGTGTAGATTGTCATCTGAACAATTTAACTTTCCTATGTTTTTAACTGCCCAATAACGCACATTTTCATTATCATTTTTCAACAAAGGAAATATCCAATCTGCATCAAAATTTTTTAGCAAATATCCAAGGTTTTCAAGTATAAAAGTAAGAGCACCACTCTGATTGTTATATTTTTCAACCAAAGCGGTTAGAGCCCCATTACCCTCTAATTTTAGTTCTTTTATATACTCTTTTGTTAACGGTGTCTGATACACAATAGCAATTATTTATTTTGTTGCAAATTTACAGATTTTTAAGCTAAAAAGCAAACTTTTGAATACGCCGCAAAATTAATAAAAAAAATGGACAAACCCGAAAGTCTGTCCATTCAACAGTATTTCAAATCTATTTTAGCCTAAATTATCTATTCAACATCAGAGGAATGAACGAGTTGAAGTAGTTATCGCCCTTCTGTACAACTCCGTCGAGTCCTTTACCGCCTGTCTTTGAGCGTTTTACATCACCAAAGATTCCTTTCTCCAGTGCAGAGAACAAGCCCTCGCTTTCCATTCTCTCCAAGAGCTCTATGGTGTTGTCGAGCACCTCTTTGGCACGGTTTTGGATAATTCCGCCCTCTTTGAACACCACCTCGTCGCCGATGTTTTTCATGTTGTTGAAAATATATTTTGCGTTCTCGATACTCAAATATCTGTCGCTCATAAACGGCGTGTGGATAGCCTCAGTAGGCATTCCGAGCAGTTGCAATCCCTGGTTTGTCCAGATACCAATCATGTTGAAAAGTGCATCTTGGATATGTCCGCGGAATATGTTTCCTGTCATAAACTTGGTCGGTGGCATATATTTCAGCGGTGCGTTGGGGAATATCTCGCGTGTCATCTGTGCTTGAGCCAGTTCGTAGAGGAATCCGTTTTCGAGCTCTGAATCCATCTCGAAGGCGTGTCCTAAGCCCATCTGCTCCTCTGGTATGCCCGCTATGGCAGCCAGCTGCTCGTTGATGCAGTCTGAAGCCAAAACGGTGTGAGCCGCCTCTACAGCGTCGGCAGTGGTCAGGTAGTTGTCCTCGCCTGTGTTGATGATAACGCCTGCAAAGCCGTTGATAACGCGGCTAAAGAACTGGTCAACCAGCGTGCGTTGTGGGTTGATGTCGCGGAAAAGGATGCCGTAAAGTGCGTCGTTGAGCATCACGTCGAGTCCCTCGAGGGCACCCATGGCAGCAATTTCTGGCATACAAAGTCCCGAACAGTAGTTGCAGAGGCGGATGTAGCGACCAACCTCTTTGCCTGTCTCATCAAGTGCCTGACGCATTATGCGGAAGTTCTCTTGTGTGGCAAATGTACCTCCAAAACCCTCTGTGGTAGCACCGTAAGGCACATAATCGAGCAAACTCTGACCTGTGGTACGGATTACAGCAATGATGTCAGCTCCCTGCACCGCAGCGGCTTGTGCCTGCACCACGTCCTCGTAGATATTACCTGTTGCCACAATAACGTAGAGATAAGGCTTTGGTCCCTCACCAACGTTTGCAATGAAGTCCTCACGTTTTTTACGACGGTCTGAAATACGCTTGATAGTGCTATCAATAATCGGTTGAAGCACTCTGTCTATCTCTGCACGTGGGTGGATTTTTTGTTTAGAGAGGTCAAGCTCTCCGCTATCTACCTTTTCGGCAATCTCTTGTGGCGAGAGTTCTGTATTAATCATTGCGTTGCCTATCCAGAACATTACGCCTTCGCTCAAGATACCATTCTCTTTGAGGTGGTCGACGAGCACGTTTGGTAGAGGTACTTCGTTTGCATCTACGCCGTCAATGCCGAGCAAACGGCTAATAGTGCGTTCTACAGCAACTGTGGTGTAACCATCTACGAAGCTCTGCACATCTACGGCAATATTTTTTGCAATCTGTTTGGCTTTTGCAACCTTCTGAAAATCAAGTCCAAGTTTACTTTGCATACTATTTTTATTGTCTAATTATATTAAAGTTTGTTTTTCCGAAGTGCAAAGTTACAAAAAATTTGCTGAATTATTTAAGGTTTAAGTGTTTAATTGTCATAAAGTGCTCAATTAATATGCGTGCTACACATATGCCAATCTATTTATTTATACTTTTTAGTTATAAAC
>CAYFSY010000056.1:0-5555 GCA_964345905.1 uncultured Paludibacteraceae bacterium
CATCACCCTGCTCTACTTTAAAGGAGATATCTCTAAGTGCCCAAACGTATTCACTTTCGCCTTTGCTAGCACGGTCGTTTACTTCGCCAATTTTTAGGTATGGATCTTCTTCGCGCAGGATATTCATCTGCCACCAACGATTCAGGTCGTGGCTGATAGTACGCGTAGAGACCAAGCCTAAGCGATACTGCTTGGATATATTTTCAAATTCTATTGCGGTCATTTACTTTATACGAGTGTAAAGGATACTACTATAGTCAATCTATAAAAAATTTTGGCAAAGTTAAGCATAAATTTTAATTTCTACAATTAATTACCACTATTTTACACTTTTAATCAACATGTAAATACAAAAAAACTCCTATTACCATGAAAAAAAGTATTTTTGCCATATAAATTCGTAACTTTGCCAAAATTTTTTTAGAAAAAGGAATGAAATCACGAATAGAGGTTGAAGCAGGAATAAACGGTTGTTTGCTCATAAGCGACAACTTTTCGTCTGACATCACTTCGCTCACTAAGCACGCCATCAGCTTCCTCGAACTACAGCTTGCAAACAAAGACAGGCATAGAGTGCTGATAGTCAGCGATATCGACGGCGATGAGATTGTCTGCGAGATGTTTTATCGCAACCTCTCGCAATTTCTCCGTAGTGGCTCTGTAAACCAAGTGGTATTCATAGGCATAGAGCTAAGGCAGAGGTTCGCCAAGTTCGAGGGGTTGGAGCGGAAAGACTTTTTTCTCACGACAGATGAATTCCTTTCGTCGGAGGTAATATCGCAGTTTGCAAACCAAGCTCTTTTGCTGAAAATCTCTCAGCACTATCAGCCAGCGAGAATTAAGACGCACCTGCAGCAGCTCCCACACGACACCACCTTAGAGATAGACTTCGATGCGATGTACAATAATGTGCAGTATTTCCGCTCGAAGCTCAACCCAGAGACCAAACTGATGTGCATGGTAAAGGCTTCGGCTTACGGTAGCGGTTCGCTCGAAGTGTCGCTCGCAATGCAGCACTACGGTTGTGACTATCTCGGTGTGGCGTTTGTAAACGAAGGTGTAGAGCTACGCCAAAGCGGTATAAAGATGCCGATAATTGTACTAAACCCTATGCAGAGTTCGCTGCATCACCTCTTTCAGTATAACCTCGAGCCTGAAATTGGCAACTTCCGAATGCTAAACCTTGTGCTTGCAACGGCTCGTAAGTTGGGACTAAAAGATTACCCAATCCACATAAAGCTCGACACAGGCATGCACCGCGCAGGCTTCGAAGCAGATGATTTAGAGCAACTTACCAAAAAACTAACAGAACAAAAGGAACTTCGGGTTGCCTCGATATTCTCGCACCTCGCTGCTGCAGACGACCCAGCAGAGGATATGCAGAAGTTCACTTTAGAGCAAATTGCACTGTTTGAAAAGCTATCGCAAAATATTATAGAAAAAATCGGCTACAAGCCAATCCGCCACATACTTAACTCGGCAGGAATAGAACATTACTCAGACTATCAGATGGATATGGTGCGTTTGGGTATTGGTATCTGGGGTGTGCCGTCAAAAAATTCCTTCCAGCTACGCAACGTCTGTTCGCTCTACACAAAAGTCATTCAGATAAAAAACGTAAAAGCAGGCGAAACCGTCGGCTACAACCGCAAAGGACTGGTAGAGAAAGACAAACGCATCGCTCTGCTACCGATAGGCTATGCAGACGGCATGAACCGCAGGCTCAGCAACGGTGTGGGTTATGTGCTGATAAACGGCAAGCGAGCCTACATCATTGGCAATATCTGCATGGATTTGATGATGGTAGATGTTACCGACATTGAGGCGAAAGCAGGTGACGTGGCTGTAGTATTCTCCTCGGAACGTCCCTTTGAGGATATAGCCGAAAGCATCGGTACAATCGCCTACGAAGTGCTGTCGTCAATCTCGCCACGCGTCCGACGAGTATATTTTAGTGAGGAGGTGTAGAAAAACAAAGAGCCACAAACGTGACTCTTTTATTTTCTCTATTGATGTTGCTCTCTGAGCAGGTCGCCGACGGTCTTTACAGGCGAGAATGTCGATGAAGGCACCTCTACAAAAACCGTGTTCCAGTAAGCCATAGCTCCATTCCAAAGTCCGGGAAGCTCCAACGCCTTTAGCTCTCTGCCCTCGCTCGACTTCGACGAAATAAAATATGTATTCCTATCTACAAACTCAGGCAGGTTGAACTTCTCGCCTCTGTAGTTGCGGATGCCGCAAACCAAATCCACGGGGTTGAAGTGTGTAGCCTCTGCCATGAGGTTCTTTTGGCTTGGGTCTTTGGTGTTAATCTGCGACGACTCAAGGATTTGTAGCGACACAGCGCCATCTTTGTCCTTTACCCAGAAAGGTCCGCCACCCGGCTCGCCCTCGTTGCGTACCATGCCACAAACACGTATCGGACGATTGAGTTTCTCGCGTAGATAGTTACGCAAGGTGGCTCTATCCATCTGCTTTGTCTGTGGGTTCTCGTAGCAAAGTCTCGAACGTAGGAACTGCAATATCACCTGTAGCTTTGCCTCCGAAATATCATCTTCCTCAAGCTCCTTCAGGAATGTAAAGGTCTGGCGTTGCAGAGCTACTAAAAGTCCCGAAAGCAGCTGCTTATACTCTGTAGTAGGCTCTTTTAGGCGGTCTGGCACTACGTTGTCGATGTTTTTGATAAATACCACATCTGCCTGCAGGTCGTTGAGGTTCTCTATCAGAGCTCCGTGCCCGCCCGGACGTAGTAGCAACGAGCCGTCTGCCTGACGGAATGGACGATTTTCGGTATCTACCGCCAAGGTATCTGTCGATGGCTTTTGCTCCGAAAACTCCACCGAAAACTTCACTCCATAGCGACCCTCGTAATTCTCTTTGTTATCAGCAAAATGCTTTTCGAACAGCTGACGATGCTCTGGCGAAACAGTAAAATGTAAGCTCACTGTGCCATCAGCACGCTTTGCATATTCGGCTCCCTCTACCAAGTGCTCCAAAAACGGTGTGCGATTCTCGGCTGGATAGCGGTGGAAAAGTAGCAAGCCTTTTGGCAGGTTGCCGTAGTTTAGTCCCTCTCTGCCCAAAAGCAACTTTGCCACAGCCTGAAACTCCTCGTCGATAAGCGCCTGCTCAAGGCTCTTGCCTAAAGCCTTTTGGCACTTAGCATCAAGTTCATCGTAGAAAGCAAACTTCTCGATATTGTGAAAAACCTCCCCGACGCTCTGAAGTCGAGTGCCTTTTTCGGCAAACTCAAACAAATCCTTAAACATACGAGAGGCTGCTCCAGAAGCGGGTACAAACTTCGTTACCCTACAATCTTTTCCCTGCAAAAAATCCTGCCATACAGCAAGAACTTTCTGTCTCTCCTCATCACTCATGACCAAGACTCCATCTCCTTTAGCAGCAGCTCTATCTATCTGCAAGAAAGGCACTCCCGCCTTGAATATCTCAATCTGCTGAGCAATCTCCTGCTCGGTTATACCAAGCTTTTCAATCTGTGTTAAATCTTCTTTAGTTAGCATATCTTTATTATTGTTTTTGTTGATTATTAAACTATTTATACTGTATCCATAAAGCTCTTCTGAACTTTATTAAACACCACTACTCCCACCACGAGCAGTACCGCCATAAATACGAAGCTATACCCAAGCTGTGCCCAGCTAAATGCTCCTACACCCATTGTCGCAAACTTAAATGCCTCAAAGATAGAGGTTAGTGGGTTAAGAGCGATAATCCACCTATACTTTTCAGGCATAGTACTCATTGGATAAATAACGGGGGTAGCATACATCCATAGTTGCACTACAAAGGTAAAAAGTATCGTCAAGTCGCGATATTTTGTAGTCATAGATGATATGATAATACCAAATCCCAATGCAAGTCCAGCAAGCATAAAAATAAAGACAGGTATCAGTAGTGCATATACATTTGGCGCCACAGCAACTCCAGTATATATGTAGTAAACATATACCAAAACAAACAGCAAAAACTGTATGCCCATTCGCAATAGGTTAGATGTAACAGTCGCCAGAGGTGCCAGCAGACGTGGAAAATATACCTTGCCAAATATATGCTGGTTAGCGGTAAACGTGGCAGAGGTTTTATTCAGACAATCTGAAAAATATTGCCAAAGTACAATTCCCGAGAGGTAGAAAAGCGGTTGAGGGAGTCCGTCTGTACTTATCCCAGCAATGCCACCAAACACCACCATATACATTATTGTAGTAAGTGCTGGCTGGATAAAATACCATGTAGGACCAAGTATTGTCTGCTTGTATTGCGTAACAATATCACGCTTTACAAACATTGCAAGCAAATCTCTATACTGCCAAATCTCCTTTAGGTTTAATTCAAAAAGACTACTCCTCGGCTTGATAACTGTAGTGAAATTCTCTGACATTATCTTCTTATAGTAACGTATTTATACTAAAATTCAACAGCTGTAGACTATTTCGTAACAGTCTTAAATGTAAATTTATAGCGATATGCTTTAACAGCCACAAAAGCATCCTTAAGTCCGATAGGCGAAGGCACTATAATATCTGCTATAGCCTCCGATCTCCCCATCAGCCTCAATGCACTTTGCCATCCGATACAATCACTATTAGAACGGCTTTGCAATGCCTCAATATTATACTCTGTAAGCTCAGGATTATATACCAACGCCAAAGGATACGGCATATCTACCGTAGTCCAATAGCTTACCGAGTCTCCTGTATCTAAAGAGTACTGAACCCAACGCACATTTACGTAGTCTCCTATCTCTATAGGCTCGCCTACTCCACGGCGGTCGAGGCGGAAAAGGATGCTATCCTCGTCCTCCCAAAGGTATTGATTGGGAGCAAAGACAGAGTCCGCAGGATACTCCTTCAGTATCTCGATACCATTATCAGCTATATAGTCGCGTATCTGCTGCTTTTGAGCCTCTACCATAGCTGAGTAGTTTGATGAGTTCTCGCAAGAAGCAAATACAAACACCATTCCCAGCAGAAAAAACACACTTTTCTTCATATTATTACTTTTTTATTTGCTCGGCATCAGCAGAGCCATTATTATGTAAACTATTACCCCAGAAAACACAGTAAAAATAGTAAGCAACACATAGATTATCCTTACCCAAGTAACATCCATGCCGAAATACTCTGCGAGCCCGGCACATACGCCGGCTATCATCTTGTTTTCTGACTTTCTAAGCTTTCTTTCTGACATAATCAAACCATTTTATTTGAGTTTCAACCTGCCGTCGTACATCACGGTACGCTTTTTACCATCGGTAACCTTTAACGTACAATAGCCACCATAGTCCACCTCTAAGTTGACAGTAAACTTCTTTTTGGCTCTTTTGTGCACAATTTTTACCAAAAAAATCCCCTTTTTTTTACTCTCTCTGAACTCATACGACTTAACAATCTGATTATTCCGCTTTAGCTTTATATCAGATGTTGTAGAAGTAGCTGGGGCGTCGTTGCGATAGAAGTATGGAAACACGCCATCTATCAAGCCACCCGACACCTTTATTGGATAAGACGAGTAAACCGGTAGCGGAGACTTCCCCT